>JAYSYF010000350.1:0-27786 GCA_043716655.1 Bdellovibrionales bacterium
ACGCGGTATGATCAAGACAAAAATCGGATCGCTCGACGCCATTGAAATAGATTTTTCCGGAAATGCGGCACCCGTACGAGGAGCCGTTATTCTTTTTCACGGATTCGGTGCGGATAACGCCGATCTCGCTTCACTTTCTGAAGTGGTCGACTCGCCCGATAACATCCGATGGATTTTTCCGAACGGCCCCCACACGGTTGAGATTGGTCCGCACATGACCGGACGTGCTTGGTTTCCATTGAAACTTGCCGAACTCGAACGACAAGGTGTCGACTTCACGCAGATCACTCCCGAAGGAATGGACCCGGCTATCGACAAAGCATTGAAAGCCGTCGAGGCCGTGCGCGAGAAACACAAGCTTCAGTGGAATCAAATCATGCTCGGTGGATTCAGCCAGGGCGCGATGATCGCACTCGATGTTGCTTTGAAAGCTCCTTCGAGTCCGGCAGGAGTCACACTGTTTTCGAGTTCACTCGTCAACGAGCCGCGATTGCGCGAACTCGCTAGCAAGCACAAAGGCCTTAAGTTTTTTCAAAGCCACGGCACGATGGATTCGATGTTGCCTTTTGCACTCGCCGAAAGACTCGACGCGCTTTTGAACGACTCGGGAATGGATGGGATGCTTTATTCATTTCGAGGCGGACACGAAATTCCAATGCCGGTTTTACGGGAATGGTCTTCGTGGCTCCGGCAACTTTCATTCTGGAAGTAGTCTAAGGGCAAAGATACGCAGTGCCACGCACGGCAGTTCCCGTTCCGCTTGTTTGTTCCATGCGAACGTAGTTTGCGCCTTGGCGAGAGGCATCGAGCTTTAGGTCTTCGAGCGCCGTTTCGAAGGTGCCTTTTGCAGATTGGTTTCGACCTTCAACCGAACCGATTTCACGGCAATCTTTGTCGGCTTCGTCGCGCGAAATTTTGATGTTCTCAGCAGATGGCTTGATGGGATGTGATCCGCAGCCTGACAAAGCTGAAAGCGCGAAAATGCAGCCGAGAATCGAACCTACGAAAAGCAACGAGCGCTGGGCCATGTGGCCTCCTTTGATGGTTCAAAGAATCTTAGTGAAAAGACTCTGACTCCACAACGAGCTTTGCGATGCTAGGAGTCGGAAATGACCATAAGTGTTCCAAAAATATCGCCGCACCGCATGGAATCGCATAGTCTAAAAGACCAACGTTTCGACGAGGTCTGGCCAGCTTGAAATTCATCAACTTATTGCGTGAGCAATTGATATACGGCTTCAGAATTTTGCGCGTCGCTTACAAGCGGGTCGCGCAAGCCGAAATTCCGTTGATCGCAGGAAGCCTCTCGTACTCGACAGTGCTGACGCTTGTTCCATTGCTGGCGGTCAGCTTTTCAGTCTTCCATTGGCTCGGAGGACTTGAAGGCCTTGTGAAACAGCTCGAGCCATTTATCTTCAAGAATCTTGTCGAAAGTTCGGGCGCGGAATTTAGTCGATACCTGCTTAGTTCGATTCGAAGAATTCATTCGGGCGCCATCGGCATCACCGGTGTCATAGGTCTTTTACTATCTTCGACATTACTTTTTGCGGATATGGAAAAGGCCATCCAACGAGTTTGGTTGGTAAAGAAAAAACGAGCTCTATGGAAACGTCTTATTGTCTATTGGGCCGTCATGTTTGTCGGGCCGTTGATTCTTGCAGCTATGCTGGGCGTGGTCGGATCGAAAGATCTTGGCCTGATTCAAGTTTTTCCCAAGGAATTGTTTGCGGCGCTAGTTGCACTCGTTAGTTTGTTTGCAATTTACCGTTGGGTTCCAGCTCGGCCCGTTGCATTTCGCCCCGCTTTCGCATCGGCACTGCTTGCGACGGTCGCTTTAGCGCTTGCGCAGGAATTCTATTCGGGCGCGATGCGCGGGCTCTTCCGATTTTCAAAAGTTTACGGCAGTCTTGCCGGCATTCCGCTTTTTCTGCTCTGGATATTTCTGCTGTGGTGGATCGTACTTCTAGGAGCCACCGTCACTGCGATTCTACAGGAACGGCTTGATCGAGCCGAGGCGAAGCTTCGCGGCACGCCATAGCTACAAACATCAGAGGCGAAAGCTTGAGGGCGTAGGCTTTGACAACACCCCCTAATTCGCTTCAGATGCCCTTATGTTTGATCGTCCGTTAAATTCGTACGAACGGCTCTTGCCGGTTTTTTTCATTGCTGTTTTCATCCTACGTCTTGTGCTCGGTGGAATGACCGGTCTTGGCGACGACGAAGCGTACTATTGGGATTGGTCACGGAACCTTCAGCTTTCTTATTTTGACCATCCTGGAATGATCGCTTGGTTAATCAAAGCATCGACTTCGGTTTTCGGCGATACCGCTTTCGCCGTGAGACTTCCTGCAATTATTTGCAATACCGGCGCGACGTTGTTTTTGTTTCTGCTCGCAGTCGATATGTTCAATCTTCGAGTTGGACTTTACGCAGCACTTCTTCACACCGTCGTTCCGATTTTCGCACTTGGCGGGATGATGGCCGTACCGGATGCGCCGATGGGTCTGTTCTGGGCATTCATGGCTTGGCTCGGATGGAAGATCGCTTCAAAAGTTTCTGGCGGAACATTCCTGGGTGCAGAAGATCGAGTCTCAGCCGGGCTTTGGATTTTGATGGGCCTTGCGATCGCGCTTGGCTTCTTGTCGAAATACACAACGGTGCTAGTGGCCGGTTCGATCCTTCTTTATTTTTTCTTCGACTCAGGACTTCGTCGCGTTTTAGTTTCTTCCGGTTTTGGAACGGCGATACTCATCGCGATGGCGGGGACGTTGCCAGTTCTTATCTGGAACGGACAGCATGAGTGGGGCAGCTTCGCATTCCACTTTCGCGATCGCCAATCCGGAGGTGGGGGTGCAGACCTCACGCGCTGGCTGCAATTCTGGGTTTCTCAAGCGGGATTTTTCACACCGATCGTTTTACTTTTAAATCTGTTCGCACTGGTCACTTCGCTTTTCCGTTCTGCAGATGCGCGCTGGCGATATCTCTTTTGGCTCTCATTTCCAACTTTACTTTTATTTACCGTGCAGGCGTTGTTTGCAGAATTCAAACCGCACTGGCCGGCTCCTGCGCACTTCATGCTGTTGATCGCATCGGCGAAACTGTTGGAAGAGGGTTTTGGCGGACGAGAAGACTTTCAACGTTCTGCGCGACGACGACTTATGGGCTGGTCGATGGGAATTTTCGTCGTTCCGTTGTTCGTCATTTTCCACGTCGCGACATTGTCGCCGATCATTCCGCGCATCGTGCATGCAGTGGCTCCGGCAGCGAACTGGGATCCGAAGTTTGATCCGACAAACGATCTCTATGGTTGGGATCTGCTCGCGAAACATCTCGAGACGATCCGAAACGATCGCGAGGCGAACGGAACCGGTAGACCGTACTTAGCCTCGAGCCGCTATCAACTCGTTTCACAGCTTGCGTTCGCTTCGAAAGAAACGGTTTACCGACTTTCGCCAGGCATGGATCACTACACGTACCTGCAGACTCCAGCTGTTCTCGAAAAACTTCGCGATAAACCGATGCTCTTCGTTTCAGACAATCGATACGAGCGAGATCCACGCGGGGATATTGCTTATACCGGTCTCTTTTCGATGTGCGCAGAACTCGAACCGTTCATCGTCAAGCGCGGTGAAGTTTACGCACGGACGTTCCGAATCTACGATTGCCGATAGGTAGCCAATGATTGCTCTTCTTTTAGCTACGACAATCAATACACACGCGACAGTCCAACTGCGTGCGCCTGATACGTTCGTTCGTGGAACAAACGAAATCGCAATCGAGTTTAAGGTTCAGCCCGAGTGGCATATCTACTGGGAAAATCCAGGCGACTCGGGTGAGGAGCCGCGCGCGGCTTGGACTGCGTCAGTCGGAACGACTGTTGGTAAACTTGAATATCCAATTCCGACTCGCTTACCTGCGGGACCTTTCACGAATTTTGGATTCGGTAGCCCCGAGAATCGTCCCGTTGTTTTTCGTGCGCCAGTTCAGGTGAACACTTCTGGAAACGAAGTCGATCTTTCGTTGTCGCTGACTTACTTGGTCTGCAAAGAAGCGTGCGTTCCAGAAAAAGCGGATCTAAAAATCCGTGTTCCCGTGAGTGACAAACCGGTGGGCGCACTTTCGTTTCAAGACTCGGACTTTCCGAAGCGCTCGGGCGTTGGATCTCGCGCCGAGCCTCATCGCGCTCGTTTCCGCACTGTTGGCGATACGCTGCAATTTGAAATTCCGAACGACTGGAAGTCTGTCGAACGTTTCGAGTTTTTTCCACTGACGACACCAGCGCTCGCGGCTAGCGATGCCGGAACGAAGATAGCTGGAGATAAAAACGGCGTCGCCGAGTTCAGTGTCACTATAGACTCGGCTGTTGAAAATAAAAATCTGCCGGCGAAGATTTCAGGACTTCTTGTCGATGCGAAGAACTCGAAAGCCGAATGGATCGAATTTACCAGCGACAAACAATTCAGCTGGTTAGGACTTTTGAGTTCGATCGGTTTTGCAATCCTCGGCGGCTTACTCCTGAACCTGATGCCGTGTGTTTTTCCGGTGGTGTCGCTTAAGGTTCTAAGTTTTGTTCGCGAAGGCGCGGGACATCCGCGGGAAATCAGACAGCACGCATTTGTTTATGTCGGCGGAATCTTCGTGAGCTTATGGGCCCTTGTTCTGGTTTTGCTATTGATTCGATCCGCAGGGGCGGCGATTGGTTGGGGCTTTCAACTGCAGAATCCGACCTTTTTGTTTTTGTTGTTGGGCGTGTTCTTTTTCTTGGGTCTAAATCTCATCGGTGTTTTCGAATTTAATTATCAGGGACCTTTGAGTTTGCAGAACCTGATGACGAGACGAGGATACGTCGGATCTTTTCTGACCGGACTTTTGACGACCATCGTAGCGACACCTTGTTCGGCGCCCTTCATGGGTGTTGCGATCGGTTCCGCTTTGGCGGGAAGTCCCATCGAGGCATTCGTTATTTTTTCGGCTCTCGCTTTTGGACTCAGTTCCCCCTATGTGGTTCTCGCCTTGCGACCCGCGTGGGTTGCGAAGCTTCCGCGACCTGGCGCATGGATGGAGACACTTCGCGGTGTCCTCGCGTTCCCGTTATTTTTGACTTCGGTTTGGCTTTTTTGGGTTTTAACTCAAACGACCGACATCGGCGCTCTCGTGCTTGTTCTCGGCTGGTGTGTCGCTGCCGCATTTTTCGCGTGGACTCTTCGGCTTGCGTCATCTTCTAAATTCAATCTGTCCTTACGAATCGCATCCGTCTTGGTCTTGATCGCGACAACCGCGCTTACGATCTCGACGTTGCGTCCGGAATCTTCGGCTGCATCTGTGAGCACGAGTGAGACGTGGCAACCCTACAGTGACGCGCGACTTAAGAGTGAACTCGCAAATGGCAAATCGATTTTCGTCGATTTCACGGCTTCATGGTGTGTCACCTGTCAGGTGAATAAGCGATTGGTTTTGAACACTGACGCGGGCAACATGCTTTTTGTCGAAAAAGACATAGTGCGACTTCGCGCCGACTGGACCAAGCGCGATCCGGAAATTACGAACGCACTTTCTCGCCTTGGCCGTAACAGCGTTCCTGTTTATGCTTATTACCGAACCGGATCGTCGGAAGCGCATTTGCTGCCCGAAATTCTGACGATTGATATATTAAAAAATGCTTTGGAGGCAAAATGATAAAACGAAATCTCTCGTCACTCGGTCGATCTTTGGCTCTGTCTTTCGCGGCGCTGGCGTTGTCAGCAGTTTCTGTAAACGCAGCTGCAGGAGTTCCTGCGGCTGCTACAAAAGCTGCAGGAGTTCCTGCAGCGGTTGCAAAAGTAGGAGCAGCCGCGCCCGAATTCACGCTGACCGATTCGAACGGTAAGCCGCACACTCTGAGTTCGTTCAAAGGAAAAACAGTCGTGCTCGAATGGTTCAACAAAGGTTGCCCGTTCGTTCAAAAACATTACGAGTCTTCGAACATGCAAGCGCTTCAGAAAAAGTACACCGACAAGGGTATCGTTTGGTTAACCGTGATCACATCGGCGGAAGGCAAAGAGGGTTATGAGACTGCGGCAGAAGCGAACGCAACTCGAACCAAGTGGAAGATCGCTAGCACCGCGACGCTTTTGGACCCAAAAGGTGAAGTGGGGCAGAAGTACCAGGCGAAGGTGACTCCGCATATGTACATCATCGATCCCAAAGGTACGCTCGTTTACAACGGCGCGATCGACAGCGTTGCGTCGGCAGACAAAGCGGATATTCCTAAATCGGAAAATTACGTAGCAAAGGCACTTGACCTAGTTTCTGCAGGCAAAGCCGTAACAACAGCATCGACGAAGCCCTACGGCTGCTCAGTAAAATACTAGTTAAGAACCTGTCGCCGGCTTTGATTCCTCGAGCCGGCGTTCCATCGATAATGCGGTCAATCCATTTCGCGCTATAACCAAGCGTATCGCTGAGTTGTTTCGCTGTGCGCTGCAAAATCGAACTTCCCCTGTGAAAAGTGTCAAAATCCCGTTTGTCAGGCTGGCCTTGCGATGGTTCACTAGCCCCGTTGAACACACTATCGAAAATATCAAAATACAGAAATTTATCAGGGGGATTCATGAGCCGTCTTTCTAATCTTGCTCTCGCCGCACTTGTCGGTGGAGCGCTCGTTACGTCGCAAGCCAACGCTGCCGGTTTTGAGAAATCAAATATGTGGGGCGCTCGCGAAACTGGTAGCGCAGGTATCGCAGCACCGTACACAAGCGGTTCGAACGCGCTTTACTTCAATCCAGCTGGTCTCGTAACGGCGAAAGACGGAAGCTCGGCTTCTGTGAACGTTTCTCCGACATTTAGTCAGTTCTCGGCTCCAATCGCGAACACGAATGAAGTTGTCACTTCTGAGCGAGCGATGTCGCTTCCGTTCGGTCTAACTTACGGTCAGTCGATGGGCGAGTGGGGCTTCGGCGCCGGCGTTTTCGTTTCTGGTGGAAACAGCGTCGACTACAAAGAGCCACAGTTCGGTCCAGCAACTGGCTACAAGCCGTTTGTTAAAACGACGATTCAAATCCTCGAAGCATCTCTCGGTGCTGGCTACAAGGTGAACGAAGACCTGAAAGTTGGACTCGCATGGCGAGTTGTTATGGTGAATGCTGATTTCGCATTCGTCACACGTGCGTCGGGAGCGCCAGGTCAAGCCATCGGCAATACGAAGCTGACTGATATGACTGACATGCAGGCGATCGCATTCCGGGCTGGTGCTCAGTACAAACTGAACGAGTCGACAGATCTCGGTCTGACATTCCGAAGCGAAGTGAACACTGATGTTAAAGGCAAGGCGCAAACTGTCGCGTTCTCGGCAGCGAGTGGTGGCGTCTTATCGACTGGCGCATCGAATGATGCGACAGCGCACACGACGTTCCCAATGATGATCGCGCTCTCTGCTATTCACAAATGCACAGCAGATTGGGATCTCCTCGCACAATATGATTTCGCTCAGTATTCTCGTGTTGGAGAAATCGTCGTTGATTCTCCAACTTTTACTGGCGGTAAGACTCAGGTGAAAACGGAGTGGCGCGATCAACACACGATCCGCCTTGGTGCCGAATATAAAATGGATTGGCCAGTACGTTTCGGCCTTATCTGGGGTACTGCAGTTACAAATCCAGATTATGCACGTCCGACCTTCACTGCGCCCGGTCCAGGCTATGCGATCACTGTTGGAACTGGAAAAGCGATCGGTGGAGCTGATGAAGCTTCGTCAAACATGCGCGTCGATGGCGCTCTTGAGTACTCGGCCGCAGCGGGCGACGTTACAGGACACCAAGATGCTGGCGCTGGCGTAACAAGCGCGAACATGGACCAAACACGTAACGGAGCTTACACTTCGTCGGCGTACACGGCTCACTTGGCATTCACATACGCATTCTAAGTAAAACATTTCTCGACGCGATTTCTAAAACTTGTCGAGAAACTGTTCCAGAAAAAGAGCGAGGCGGAAGCCTTGCTCTTTTTTTTGCGCGCAGTAAACTTAAGTCATGGAACTATCGACTGGTTTTTTTATTACGCTAGCAAGATACATCTGGAAAGCAGGCGCACTCGTCGGTGCTCTCGCGGGATCGCTCATGTTAAGCAGTTGCGCAGAGCCCGCAGGTAGCGGAATTTCAGTTACGATTCCGATTGTGAACATCAGTTGCGTGACGACACGGTGTCGAGCCGCGGCCACAGGGCGCGCGTTCATTGTTTACACCACTTCCAGCTGCGCAAATCCCGCCTTCGGCGAAACAGTTGCGGGATCGACGACTCTCACTTGCAACGGCACGAGTTGCACCGGTTCAGTGATCAGTTTTACGAATTCAGCAGGGTTGTCGACGAACACGATTCGCGATGGATTTTATTCGGTTTGCGTGGTGGTGGACTTCAACGGAAACTACATCGGAACTCCGGTATCGGGTCAGGATACGACCGGCGCCTTAGCGGATTCGTTGGTCACCACCGGCTCTTCTGCGAAAACTGTGACAGCCTTCTCCGATATTTGATTCTTTCTGCGCCGCATTCAAAACGTGCCTTGACCGCTTTGCTAGGAGAAGGCACCTAGCATCTAGAGGGATCACAATTGGCTAAAGGCAGAATTCGAAGCGCCATTAAAAAGAAAATTCGCGGTGGCGGTAAATCCGTCGTCACGGACTTAAAATCTGCGGCTGCACCAAAACAGGTCGTCGAACCAAAACGGAAAGTCGGAGCACGCCGACTCAAACTGAAGACCGCTGCGAAATCAGTTTCAAAGCGGGCCGCGAGTTCGGTCGTCCGTCGAATCGGTACCGTTAAAGAAGCCCTTCAGACGATGGACACCGAAGTTAAGCTTCGTCGCTTCAAGATTCGCGACTTCGAACCGAAAGTGAAAATCCTGGTCGATAAGGGTCACTTCACAGTGAAGACCGTAGAGACCGGTGAAGAACTCGCCGACGTTTTGAAACTTCGCTTCGAAGTCTTCAACAAAGAGTACATGCAACGAAAGCGTTCGATTGGCGTCGATGTCGACAAGCTCGATTACATTTGTGATCACCTTGTCATACGCGATAATCGCGCCGGACGTGTTGTCGGTACGTATCGCCTCAACTCGAGCACATTTTCGGATCGATTTTATACCAGCGGTGAATTTCACTTCGATCAGATAAAGAACATGACCGGTAATATTCTCGAACTCGGTCGCGCGGCGATCGATAAAGAATATCGCACCGGCGTCGTTATTGCTCTGCTCTGGCGTGGGATTTCTGAATACATGCTGAAGACGAATACGGATATTTTGCTCGGTTGCGCGAGCGTGAAGACAACGGAACCTTTGCAGATCGGTCTCGTGACTTATCATCTCGAGCGCAAGGGAGTTTTGAAGTACAACTTGGACGTCGAACCGACTCGCAAATACAAAGTCGCAAATCTGAAAAAGTCGCTTCAATACATTGAGAAGAACGCATTTGAATACGATGAAGCAAAAGTCGAAGCGATGATTCCGCCGTTATTCTCTTCGTATATTAAAATGGGTTTCAAGGCCTATGGTGAACCTGCGCTCGATCGTGACTTCAACTGCATCGATTATCTGATCATGATTCGTCTTGATGAATTGCAGGGAGCGTACAAGCGTCGCTATAACGACAAATCAAAGACTTCCGGAGGGGAAGCTTGAATCTAATGTCGGTCCGCAAAGGCGGAAAAATGGCCGCGTTGATCGCGGCTTATATGTCTCAGGCGACGGCCGGTAAAACTCTGATTAGTGATACGCATGATCGCCTTCGATTTTTTGTCGAAAACGTTTCACGTTATTGTCAGCGGGCCCTAAGAACCATGGACTTCCAAATCGAATGTCTGGGCCTCGATAAAATTGATCTCGCTAACAACAACTACCTTTTTGTTTCCAACCACATGAGTTACCTCGACGTTTTGATTTTCAGCTCGAAAATTCCCAGTGTGTTTGTCACCAGCGTCGACATGGGCGAAGTTTTTTTCCTCGGCACTCTCGCTGAAATGGGAGGAAGTATTTTCGTCGAACGACGAAGTCGCCAAAACGTCGAGCGCGATCTCGGAAAAATGACCGAGACCTTGAAACACGGTTTCAACATCGTGATTTATCCAGAAGGGACTTCGACCGACGGACAAAAACTTTTGCCGTTCAAGAAATCGCTTCTGATGAGTGCTGTGGACGCAGGAAAAGAAATCGTTCCCGTCGCTGTGAAATACATGTCGATCGACGGTGTTCCGTTTTCGAAGGCGAACGCCGATAGCGTTTGCTGGTACGGTGATATGACATTCGCAGATCATCTCTTCGGACTTTGGAAACACAAGAGCATCAAAGTTCAGCTGCAGTTCATGGATCCGATTCCAACGAACGTTACAGTGCCTGGGGAACGCATACGCACTGAACTTGCAGAAAAATCTTGGCTCGCTATTCAGGACGCCTACTTCAGTGGTCGTCCCGCACCCTTCGGCGAAAAACGCGCCACCATGACAGAAGCGCAGTCGGCTAGTCCGTCAGCATGATGAATACCCGCTGGGGATTCGGATGCATTGCCATTGGTCTTTTGACAGCCGCAACGGTTTACTTCAAACCTGAAAACTTGAGCGTCCCAGCGTGGGTTGCCTACGCGGCCTGTAGTGCCTTTGTGTTCGCAGGCCTTGCGATGCTATTCAATGCATCGAAGTATCCAAGGTTGCGCGCGTGGTTTCAAATTCGATCATCACAGAGATAGCTCCAGACATTCTGTGTCGTGGAGCTTTTGGAATCGGCGTTGAGCCTAAAAGCCTAATCCGGCAGTTACGCGGGCGTAAGGTCCGCTCATGTCGAATGTGACTTTGCCGCCAGCGCCGTTTGTGGCAGGGACACCTGCCGAAGTTTTTAATTCGCCCATTGGTGCATAGAGATAACCGACTTCCGCGCCAAGCCGGATCAGCATCAATTTAAATCCGGCTTCAACTCCGGCTGTCGCGTTGAATGCGCTCTCAGTTTTGTAGTCGGAATTTACGCCTGCAACTGTCGTTTGGTACTTGAAGTCGCTTGCGACACTGATTGTTGCAATCGGCCCCAGGTAAACGAGCGTATCAATGAAGCGTTTGTTGATAAGAATTGAAGTTCGTTTCCAATCAACCTGAGCCGTGTTTGTGCCATTGCTTTCGTTGCGCTTAAGCATCTCGTAACGAACGCCGAGACCCACTGGCATCAACGGAACGTTCGCCATAACGTCGACGCTCAAACCTTGCAGCTGTTCGATTTTTGGAGAAAGCGGAAACTGATCGTTCAAGCCAGTCGGAGCCGAAGTGAACTGCGAGTAGCCCGCCTTCAATTCGATCAGCGCGTTGGCAGAACTCGGACTGAACATGCTTCCAAATAAAAGTGCTGTGATTCCAAAGGGCGTAAAGCGTTGAAGCATAAAATGTTTCCTTTAAGCGTTTGTAGCCAACCAGAGCGAACGAACAGATTCCAGACTAACACGATTCATACAATCATACTGGGGACACTGCGAACCCAGACACGCCTTTTTACCTGGGCATTCCACATCTGGAACAAGAACCTGTACCGAGTCTCCCTTGGGGCCCCAGCGTGTCGGATGTTGGACTCGAACTGGACTGTATATTCCTATTACAGGACGTCCAAGTGATGCTGCCAAGTGCGCAACACCAGTACTTGGTGCGAGCACGATGCGTGCGGCGTGCAGAACGTGAAGCAGCATCGGACCCGACAATTTTTTGTCGAGCCAAGTGATGTTTCCGTTTCCTGCAAGCGCTTGTCGGATCGGTTCCAAAATCGATTCGTCGCTTGCAGTTCCTGTGATGACGACGGTTTCGTTTTGCGCAGCTTCTTGAATCCAAGAAATGTAATGCGAAGTTGGCCAGTTGCGGGCGGAGCCACTCATGCCAGGATGAACGACAGAAAATTTTCCGGCTGTTAATCCGTGATCCTTCAGTGTTTCTTCCTGCCATTGGGGATCGATCTCGAGACGAAGCGGTTCGCGAGAAATTTGACCTTCAGAAAGACCGAGGCCTTCTTCGACGAGGCGCAAATTATATTCGTATTCACTTGTTTCCGCGAGACTGCGTTTTTGTCGAACGCCTTTATTTAAAAACAAAAACGTGTGCCACTGCGACTTCACGCCGACGCGATTTGGAATTCGAGCAAGCCACAATAAAATGCTAACCCACCAAGGCGCGTGGAAAACGACAGCCGTTGCGTACTCACGAGTTTTCAGTTCGCGCAGAAGCTGTTTGAATTCTTGGTACTGCGTTTTCATCTTCATTTCGCGAACCCGACGGCGCGGTACCGAATGATCGGCGATAAAACCGGTTTGCGGAGCGATCCACCAATCGACACTTCCGGCCTTCGGATCGTTCGCGAAGACTGAATCGGCAGCGAGGCTAAGCACGAGGTCTCCGATGCGGTCCATTCGGATAAAAAGCATCGGTTTTAATGAGTTTGAGGAGGTTTCGGAATTCGCAGTCATATCGAGACGATAGCGGGCGGTTCGAGGACTCGCAATCGAAGAACGTAAACGTTTCCTGGTGTCAGGATCGCAACCCTATGCGTTATTCACTGCCCCCGGGGGACCGATTTACATCCGAGGTCTGGATCGTTAGATTCAGCGCAGGGGATGTATTGACGCCATCGGGCCATGGCCGTCAATCAGGGGGAAATTTGAAAATTCAAATCGCGCTTTTGACCGTCGGTTGCGTCGTATTTTTCTCTGCCGTCGGCTGCCAGTTCAACACGCAGGAGGCCATCCCTGAAAAAGCGCCGCTTAAACTCGATGGACCAGGTGAAAACTGTTTCGGTCCGAGCCTCACTTCGCTCGAAAGCTATTTCCGTGGAGCCGCCGAGAAAAAAGAGATCGACAGTGCGTTCGAGTGTGTTTCAGGTGCGCTTGAAATGTTCGCGACTTACGGTCGGGGTTCAACAAATAAAGAATCGTTCTCGTCAGTCGAACTTCGCGCGTTTCTCGAGCGCCATTTTCTTGGAAACGTAAAACTCAACGACACGGTCTTACTCGAGTTCATGCGCGTAAAACAATCTCTGCTCGGCGGGGCTTTAGATCGACTGACAAAAGCTGAAATCGCAAAATTGTCTGTGGTGCTCGAGACTCTGCGCGGAGAGTTTCAGCGCCTTCGCCCGTACATCGCTATTCTGACCCAACGTGAAACCGGTTCGGTCGGTGTTGTCGACTCGAGTTTACTCGAACAAGCCATCTCGGATTTTACATTCTCGATGGACACCGTCGGAACATTACTGGGACAAAGCAAACAGCCTTACAAGTTGGAAAACTTCACGACTTTGCTGACCGAAATCCAAAAGCTCTATTCGACACGTTCCGATTGGAAGGGTCCGGCGTGGTTTGCTGCGCAGATGCCGTTGATCGAAGCGGCGAAAGCGGTTTTGATTCGGCCCGAGGGAACGACGATTGCTCCGGACGAGTGGAATCTTTTGTTCTCGCACATCGGTCGCATCTATGGCCTCTTCTTGCGCTTCAAATACGCAATTAAAGACCGCGATATGTTCAACGGCGATGCTCTCGGCCAAATTGAAATCGGCGTATTCCAAGTCGCTCAAGTTCTTGAAGATGCGATCAAGGCCAAAGGTACCGACAAGATCGAGTATCGGTTGTTGAACGATCTCTTCGAAGCGCTCGGAGTCACCAAAACTTTTGATCTTCCGATCAAAGGTGTGACGATGAAGAACCTGCTTGAGCCGCTGTTCGACCGCGTTTTCAATCCGGTCGTGATCGAAACCGCACGCAGTTCCCCGCGTATCGATCCTTCAGATAAACTTTCTGCCAAGGGTTATCGGGCATCGCAGGGCGGGTTGACCGTCGTTAACCTCACAAGAATTCGCAATACACTTTTGTCATGGATCGAGATGCAGCAGCTTTGGGGGCGTCTCGAGAAGGACGCTGCTAAAACAGATTCTCGATATGCTGTTGGAAAACCAATTCCGATCAAGCTGGTACGTTCGTTGTGGGGAAAATATTCTCCGCACTACACCGAAGCTTGGAGCGATTTAAAATCACTTCTCGATCGTCCGTTGCCACCTGCGACTTATCCGGACGGGCGGCTGATGTTGCTTCCGACGGCTTCCGTCGTCATCGATCGCGCTTCCTTCACGGGCCTCAACTGGAAACAGCAAATCGTGCGCGCGATCGGTTACGGTTACGTCAGCGATCCAAAAGGTCTGCGCATGACCGGAGTCACGTACAAGCAGCTCGAAGAAGTGTTCAATGACTTCTGGGCTATTGCGATCGATCTCGGTTTCATCGACCACACCGACGGCGAAATCTGGAAAACCGGCTACACCATCGCGAATACTTTTTTGCCGTCGTCGAATGGCGACGATCGCGTCGGGTTTCATGAGGCCGTCGACTTGTTTATGGTTTCAATCGGTTCCGGAATCGTTTCGAAGAAAATGATTCGCGAAGATGTTCAGGCGAACTGCGAACATGGGGATCTTAACTCGTCCGGCATTCCTCGCATCAAAGAAGCTTGTTGGCGCGCCCGAGTTCATGGCGGCTACCGGAACTTCTTCGAGAAGATGCCACCATGGACCGCGATGGCGAAATCTCGATCGGCCGACGGCTGGGAACAATTCTTCCGCGATTTGTTAAAAGCTTCGCGTAAGGTGACGAATCCTAACGGCCCTCTAGCGTCTGGCGAAATGGATCGGGTCGTTTCAATTCATCATTACATCGAAGCGGTCTTCTTGCGATTCGACACGAATCAAGACGGCAAACTCACAATGGCGGAAGCGGATAAGGGTTATTACCTGTTCCAGAAAATCCTCAAGGACGCTTCCAAGTTTACCGACGATAGCGAAGTTCACGCGTTGTACGCACACTTGCTCACATTCGGAAAAGCACCCGAGTCATTCAGCGAAAAGCTTTATTGGCTATGGTGGAAAAAAAATCCGCAAGAGTGGGAAATTAAAGTTGAGGCAGATCGCGAAATCCTCACCACAATCTTCGGCAACCTGGCGTCCTATTTGTGACGGTTCGCCGGGTCCCGCCCCGGCTACGCTGCTCGTCTCGGCAGCCCTCCATAGGGGGCACCCGCCTCGCGTCTGCAGCGAGATTCGGGCCTCGCACTTGCCGACTTCGTCGGCGTGCTTGATTTAACTTTAGGGCAACAATTTTGCGAGAAGTGCGCGTAGCGTTTCTTCGTCATAGGGGCGCAGCAAGTAGTCCGTCGCGCCGACGCCGAACGCGGCTTTGCGGTGGACCGGGTCCAAATCTTCAGAAACGACGACAATCGGAAAGTTCGTAAAGCCTTCGAGCTCGCGAATATCAAAAACCAGTTCGGTTCCGGTCATCTCACGCATTGAGCGGCTGATGAAAGCAGCATGAAATGGCGGCTGACTTTTCGAGGTCAGGAGTCGCACGGCCTCGATGCAGTCGGTTGCTTCTTCGATGCGACCCACGCCGAGTCTTTTAAAAAAAGCTCGAAGCAGCTGTCGCGCTGCCTTTTGATCGTCGACCACAAGCAGGCTGACCTTAGAAAGATCCACATTTAAAGATTCATTCGGTGGCGATTCTGTCGGGGTCAACGCTCCTCCAGCTGATAAGCGTAGCCCGGTCTGGGTCCAGTCGGAAGCGAAGAAGTTGTTTCTGATTCCACAAAATGGATTCGAACGAGCACAATAATGCTGTGAAAGCTCCGCCAAAACCAAAAATTGTTGTGAAGTCGCTCGACATCGCAGAAGTCCTCAAATGGACGACGGCTACGAGCAATCTCTATATCAAGCTTCCTGACGGACGTTTTCTCGCTGTCGTTCGCAAGGGCGCGCCTGTCGACCAAGAACGGTTGAAAAAGTATGCATCGAAAGGTGTAACGACGTTGTTTGGCAGCGAACAAGAACTTGCTGACGCCGTCGCCGCCGAAGTCGCGACCATCGATCCGAAGATCGAGGCTCTGGAAAAAGTCAGCGATGCAGTTTTCGACGAGCTGCGTGTGCTCGGAGTCACCGAAGCGACATTCAATCACGCGAAAGCGATCGGTAAAGCCGTCCGCGGCGTCATGGAGAAAGATCCCCAACTTTCGGCTGCCTTCGGTAAGTTTCAAACTCTGAGTCGCGAGGATGTTCGGCATTCGTTGATGGTGTCGGCGCTTAGCACAGTCATCGCGTCTTCGATGGACTGGATCAAACCTGCGACGCAAGAAAACATCGCGATGGGTGGGTTGCTGCATGATTTCGGGAAGTTCATGCTTCCGCACGAAATTTTAGACGCTCCGCTTGCGTCGTTATCCGAGAACGATCGAAAAATTCTTGAAGGACACGCAGAGGCGGGACGTGCGCTGCTGGCGCAGTTAAAAACTGTTCCGGAAGATATTCAGCAGATCGTTGCACAGCACCACGAACGAAGCGATGGCTCGGGTTATCCGTTGGGCCTTAAAGATTTTTACATCCACCCGCTGGCGCGAGTCGTAAGTTTGGCAAACGAACTTGTCGAACGATACGAAGCCGAGATGAAAGCAGGACGCCCTACGACAGTTCGCGCGCTCATTGAAACTTTGATCGCGACGCAATCTTCGAAATTTAATCGCGACCTGATCAAATCGCTCAGAGACTTGCTCGATTCCGGCAAAGTCATCTAACGCCCTTAACGAACCAAAACGAAAAACCCGCAAAGAAATAATACGAAGGCGAACACGAGGTAGCGACTTGGGCGTTTGCGAAGAATGATCGACTCCAAGAGTGCGGCGAACATGGGGCCGGTGATTCCAATTGCTGCGAGCGAAGCCAGATGTCCAAGTTGAATCGCGGTGAGGTAAAGGCAGAGAGACAAATAGGTGCCGCCGAAGCAGCCCAACAAAAGTAGGCTGCGGGATTTTGTATCGAGTCGAAAAAAGTTCGAGAAGAGGCCGATGACCGCTGTGCGCTCTTCAGAATTCTTCAGTCGACGGCGGGCATGAATGAAGCCAGCAAGCGCCGCATAAGAAAGCAGAGCGCCGATGCAGCGAATGGCGTGTCCCTCGAGGGGCTGAGTGTGCGGGCTGTGTTCGAATGCCGAGCGGGTTAAGAGGAGTCCGGTGGTATCCATCGCAACACCGATGATCGCCATGATGAGGCCACGAAATTCCCATGAACGGGCTTCTCGATATCGTTCGATGCTGAAGACCAACAAGCACCCAATTAGAAACGCGATCGCAATAAATCGATGCGTATCGAAGGCCTGTCCAAAAAGATACGAGGCGGCGATGCCCAAAAGCAGCGGCTGAAATCCATAAAGCATGAGAGTGCGCGAAACGCCGATCCGAATAAAGGCATCCAGCAAAAACAGATCGCCGATACCGAGACCAATGACTCCCGAAAGCAGTAAGAGTCCCGTTGAGAAATCTGTTGGTGCAGTCCATGTTCCGGTGCTCGTGCCGAATAGCGTGAACGTCCCGTTGGCGGCCCACAGCAACGGAAGAGTGATGCACAAAAGCGCAAGTGCGACAGCAGCTTTCGCCGTGTTCATCCACAAGACAGAAACGCTGCGCGAGAATCGAGCGAAGACGAGACTTGCGCTCGAAAAGCTGAGCGTCGCTGCGAGCGTAAGCATGTAGGGAACTAAGTCCGGCGGAGCAGTCACGTTCATTAATTAATTTACTTCGAGATCGATGTACGTGATCTCTGGGAATTGCTGGCGGATTTGTGCTTCGAGGCGGTTGATCTCGCGACCCATGACTCGAACCATTCGCTCTGCAGTGTCGAACAACACAGGTGTCGGATCTTCTCCGTCGCGAATTCGTTCCGCGTCCCGTTCGATCATGTGCCGATCGATGAAGGTACTGCCGTGAAATTCTATTTCGGCCGCGAGACGAACGGCACCGGGTGACATGACGGCAGTTTTGAGACTTGTCACACGTTCGATCGCGGGCATCGATTCAAGATATTCGCGAATTTCTTGTTCACGCTCTTGGCTCATCGACGCACCCATAAGGATTCGTCCGTTTGCTAAAGCGAGAACGACGGCCATGAATCCGAGCAAGCAACCGATGATGACCGATGCGATGGCATCGGGATATGGCGAATTGTAATAGCGAGAGAGCGAAATACCTACAACCGCAGTGAGGACTCCGAGAACAGCGATTCCGTCTTCAAGCAAGACAGCCACACCGGTGGGGTCGTCACCGAACCGCACGAACTCGAAGAAGGGAATATCGCCGCGAGCTTCGTTCACAGATCTCAACGCAACCCAGAGCGTGTAGCCTTCAATTAAGAAAGAGAAAACCAGAACAGGATAAGTAAACTGGCCGACCGCGATTGGATCCGTGGCGCGAGCGGAAATAAGTGTTTCGATACCGTGAAAGGTAGTGAAGCCGAAGCCGACAAAGAAAATTCCAACGGCGCTGACGAGATTCCAAATATATCGAGCGCGGCCTTTTCCAAACGGGAATTCTTTTGTCGGTCGACCGGTGCCATGCCGAATGCCCACTAGCAAAAGCAACTGATTCAGAGTGTCTGCGAGCGAGTGAATGGCCTCGGCCAACATCGAGGGACTTGGAGCTCCAAGCCAAACCAAAAACTTTCCGACAGTTACGAGTCCGTTTCCACCGATGGCCATGACGACCGCCTGAATGGACGAATCATCCCAAATGCTTCGACGCGGACTTGGGTCCGGATTGTCGTTAACAGTGGGCAAGTGTCGCCGGCTATCCTCCGACTGGTCGTCGGACTCGCTATAAGAATTATTAGATTCGGCCTGATCTTTGGACTGACTGTCTGACTCCATAGAAGGATCCGAGACTAGCGGGCTCTTTCCCAATTCACAACGCCCGTCGATTGACTTCAATGGAATGCGGTGCAACATGATCGCCACAGTATGAGTTCGATCAAGATTTACAATGCGACTGATTTTCCCACGTACCTACCGAAGCTGAATTTGCTTTATGACGACCTTTTTAAGGACGGAAAAGGCTTTCGGTCGAAGTTGGTGAATCGCATTGGTTTGAAGATTGGGCTCGAAAGTCGAGTCATCGATCTGCTCGCGCAAACGGTAGAGTTCATACACAACTCGTCGCTTCTGCATGACGATTTGATCGATCATTCGGTGCTTCGTCGAGGCAAACCCGCAGCTTGGTCAAAGTACACCCCCGAATATGCCGTGCTTGCGGGCGACTATTTGCTCGCGCGCGTGATGGTGAATCTGTCGGGACACGGAAACGTTCGATTAATTCAGCGAACTGCCGAAGCGATTTCTGATTTGCTTGAAGGCGAGTGGATTCAAGATTCGCTTATCAAAGACTTCGCGATTAAAATGCCCGACCTCAATCGCGTTCACGATTTGAAAACGGGTTCGCTTTTCAAATGGTGTTTAAGTGCGCCGTTCATCGCCAAGGAGCGATACGACGAAAAATTATTGGGGCGCCTCGAAGAATGCGGTTCGATACTAGGGCTGCTCTTTCAGCGCAGCGACGATCTTCTCGACTTCGATATCCGCAACGACGAGGGCAAAGCCGTGCTCGGAGACTTGCGCTCGGGCTATTTAAATTCATTCGCCGTGTGGGTCCTTCACGATGTGCCGACTGCCGTTTTCGAAAAAGCTGTCCTTGCGCAGTCGCTTGGCGAGTTCAAAGGACTGATTGGCGAAGCGCATTTCGATAAACGCGCGGCTGAGTTCGATATTGAAAATCAGAAATCAATCGATCTCTATTTCCATCGGCTTGAAGACCTTCGTGAATGCTTGACCGCCGATGAACTTGGCGTGATTGAAGATCTTAAGACACTGCCGAAGCCGCTCTATTGGAGAAAACGCGATTGAAACCCGAAGCAGGCCGATTTCTAACCGTCGCCGACGGTGATCCACGGCTGAATCCTTTGCTGGAAGGATATTCGAACGATCCGCTGATCCGTCCGCTCTTGATTCCATCGAATCGCGAATGGACTTTCGAGCTTGTTCCATTGGTGAGTATTGTGCGGCCCAATTGGTTTACTATTTGGGTCAAAGCGCTTCGTCCAGACACACTCGTGCTCTCGGTTGGACCCATCTTAGCGACGCTCGGTTGGCTATTGGCATGGACCCGTTCAAGTGGTCAGAGTTTGTCGGCATCGCAAGTGGGTCTGACGATCACAGGAATCTTGGCACTGCATGCATCGGTAAACCTGTTCAACGATTACCACGATCACAAGCGTGGGTGGGATCGCGTGCAGGGTCGCGGTGGCGCACGTGTGATCAGTCGTGGCTGGTTGCGCGCTCGAGATGTGCACTTTGCTGCGTGGTCCGCTTTTGCGGTGGCACTTGTTGCTGGAATCCCTGTCGTCATCGCAAACTTTTCTTCTGGAATTCTCCTAGCTATTTTTGCATTTGCTGCTGCGCTCGAATTTGCGATCTCGCGTTTTGGTCTCAAATATCGTGGCTTCGCTGAAGTGACGGCTTGGTTTATGTTTGGTCCGCTTTTGACCGGCGGGTTTTGCTGGGCGATGACCGGTCGTTTGGTTTGGCAAAGTCTTTTCCTGGGTGCTGTCTTCGGCTCGCTGGCACTCTTGTGTCTGCACTTAAAAAATTTCGAGCGAATTCTTATCGATAGCAAAGCCGGACTTAAAACGTGGCCCGTTCGTGCGGGGTTCGATGCGTCGAAAACGTTCACGTATTTCACTTTTGCTTTGGTCTCGGCGTCGATGGCCTTCGTTTTGGTTTTGGTCGATCCTGTTCCTGAACGGGTTTTACCGATGATCGTACTCGCGTTTGGCATCGGACCGCTCGCGTTGCGCGTTCGCGGTCTCGAATCTCCCGTGGGTGGTCGAATGCGTGGCCTTCATGCTGCGGGACTGAGACTCGCATGGATGAACTTGCTCGCGTTCTTATTAGGCGATGTTCTGCGATTCTACGATGGCTTCGCGAGTTACCTTCCGTGACCGACCGATCGGCGTTTTCTATTGTCGACGTCACAATGCCAGACGGTATTTCGGCAAAGGGGCTCGTCGAGAAGCCAAAGGACACACCGCACACGCAAACTCCGATCATCATTGATTTCATGAGTCCCAAAATTCGGCACCGTTTGAAAAATGGAGCCGATAGCGAAGCAGTCGTTAAAGCCATCGGGGCGAAGCGAAGTAAGCGCGCTGGACTTTTGATTTACGACTTCACTGCGGGACTCGGAACCGAAGCATTTTTGTTGGCGCAGGCGGGTTTTCGAGTTGTTGCCTTCGAGCGAGACGCCCTAGTGTTCGAGTTGCTCGAAGATGCCTTACGGCGCTTCAAGGCGACCGACGTGAAAATCGCGCTCGAATTTCTCCACGTCGATGCGACCGAGTATTTTTCTGAACAGCGGGAACGCGCATATGCCGTTACACTCGATCCTATGTTTGAAGACGAGGCGACGAGCGGTAAGTCCCTTCCGAAAAAGGAAATGGCTTCGCTGAGAAAATTACTCACGCCGTCGACAGACGAAGAAATGCAGGCATTGTTTTGGACCGCGAGGGCCAACGCGGAGGCAAGAGTCATCGTCAAGCGGCCGAATGGTGCCCCTGACCTTGTGTCGGTCGATCCGACGGGTCGAAAGCTCGCACCTGCGCATCGGCTTGAAGGTAAAACGGCTCGGTTCGACATTTATTCTTGTCGTTAATGCCCGCGCTCGGCACGCTTACATTCATGAGTTTTCAAAAACCGCCGATCCGAAAAGTTCTTAAGTTCGCTGGTTATGTACTCGGCCTCGGGATGCTGACCGCGTTGTTATACTGGCTGCTGCCAGTCGCACTTCAATCGCGTCTTTCGGCAGATCACGTTCGGTGGGTTTTTGCTGCGAGCGATACTTCGCCAGTTGCAAGTTCATCGCTATCGAGCCCGTGGGCACTGGTGTTAACTGCGATGAAGCATCTCGGTTTGGGTTACGGCACCGAAACCTTTGCGACGTCGGCAGCGCTCAGCGCTTGGATTTCGCTCGCCGCAATTGCAGTCGTGGCCCGCTATGCGCCGTGGCCCGCAGTGATTCTTGTTGCTCTTTCACCGGCGGTTCTTTGGTCCGCTGTTATTCCGAACGGCGCTGCGCTTTCTTTTCTCGTGCTCGCGCTGATGGGGTTATGCGGTTCGCCTACCGTCACTCGAGAAATGCATCGTGTGCGATGGACATTCGGAGCCCTTCTCGAAGGGCTCGGTTGTGCTCTGACACCGTTTGCATGGGCACTTGCCGTCGCTCGCGGCTTGGCCCTAAGGCGAACAGCGGTTTCGCGAAACGAACGGATCTTACGAGCGCTGCTTTTCATCGCTGGTTTTTCTTTGCCGCTCGCACTCGGAGTATTACTGGATCCGAGTCAGCACGCATTTTCCGCGTTGCCGGTTTTCTCGATGCTCCGTGAAATGATTTTCGAAGATTCTCTAGGGGCAGGAGCTGTCATTGTCGGCGTCGGCGGGGAACTCACCATCGGCATTTTCGCGGGCATCAGCTTTATGGTCGCGGCCAAATTTGCGCCAGGCTGGTATCTGCCAGCTCAGAAATCGGTGTTGCGCGCGACTTGGTTCATGCTCGTGCTTCCGTTTTTAATGGCGCTCATTATGGGTCACCCGAAAGCGTGGAAACTCGCACATCCTGGTTGGAACACGATTTTAGAAGATTTCGCTATGAACATCGAACGTTCAGTTTCGAAGCCGACAGTCGCCATTGTTCAATCGTCGACCGAAGAATCCGCGCTTCGTTATGCCGACGCACTCTTAGTGAAAACTTCGAATGTCGTTCCATTCACAACTTGGAATATTTTCGATCCAAGTACTGTTGAACGCGTTCAGCGTCGAGAAAGTCGATTTAGCCCGGCAGAATTTTTGGAACAAACGGAAGCAAGCAAGGCGCAGGATTTAAAGCTTCGATTCGTCGACAAACTCATCGCGACCAATATTGCGCGCGGAGTTCAGTTCTGGCTCGAATTTCCACCGGACCGCAGCGAGGGTTTTGAGACGCAGTTTTTAGCTATGGGATTAAGGGTTTCATCGACGACCGGTCCGACGAAGTTTTTGACCGATCGAGAAGCGGCGCTAAAACCTTCGTACATTCGTGCGCGTCCTGGCATTCCGGAATACCTTGCCGGCCCATCGATCGAGACAAAGGTTTTTGCACGATATGCGATTTATCATCTCGCTGTTGCACGGATCATCGAACGTGAAAAAAAAACGGCCGATTGGCACAAGCGTGCTCGTGGCGAATATTATGCTGCTCTTAAAAAAGTTGAGTGGCTAAAAGACGCTCATCAGAAAGTTTGTGTCGAACCCAAAATTGAAGAACGGAAGAATCCGCAGGTCGAATCTGCGATGGCAACGAAACCCGAGCCACTCGACATCTGCCAAGAGACGAAGTGGTACTACGGCGATTAGTTCGAACTTGAATCGCGAAGGTCGTCGAAGAGCGAAACGATGGCAGCTGGTGCCGTCGCTCGTTCGTGAAATGCGAAAAATCGTTTCAGATCGTCAAGTGCGCTCGACCGATCTCCGCGGCGGGTATTCAGCATCGCGCGTTCGGCCCACCGCGACGTTTCGCTTGGCTGAAGAGCAATGATGCGGTCGAGAACGTAAAGTTGCGCCGATAACAAATCGATTGAAACTGTCGGCATTTTTTCGAGCAGCTTAAAAAGTTCGGTGAGACTTCTGACAAGGCCCTGCAGCCAGGACAATCGACAGAACCCATTCGACGTCGGCGATGAGCACCACGATGACCAAGTGTTTTCGATGACTCGCTCACCGTCTCTCGAAAGATCCACAAGCCATACGCAGCCCACATTGCTGCGACTGATGACTCGCACGACTTCAGTCGGGGTCGACTGAACAAGTTCGACGCGCAGGTAATCGCTGCTCTCGCCGTAAGCGCGGGCGATTGTTTCGCTCACCCACGAATAGAGAATGGCGATGAGCGCCGGAGGTCCGATACGAGTGGCGAGTACGGCATCGAACAGTGCTCCGGTGCCGTCGAGGCGTCGTCCGGTCGAGCTATCAGCGATTGAAAAGCGAAGTTCGCTGAAAAAAATTAGATTCAAGAGTTCGCTCGCGTTTTCACATTGGGGGCGGTGCTTCTCGATGAGTGCGGCGACCTCCCACCCAAGAAACTGAATTCGTCGCTCGGAGGCGTCGGTCGTGGTCGCGTCGGTTTCGCCTCGAGCATCGCTAGCCGAGTCCGAACGCAGACTGGCGCGAATCGCCATTGAAATCCGAGCGTATTCGCGAAGCGGCCCGAGCCACGTCGATGACTCGTTCCACACCGCGACCTGTACACCGATTCGCGAGCGCTCGGCCTTTTCGGAATGTCCTTGGATGTCTTCGGGCATATCTACTTGGGTATCGAACGGACGGAAGACTTGAAAGGAGCAATGCACACCGTCGCGTCTTTCTGAATCTTGGCGGCCGGTTCTTGACGCCTTGCGCTCAGGGGCTTGAAACTGTCTGAGGTGGCAAAAGATTCCGAAGAATCGAGCGGTGGCTCGGTAAAAGATCTGAAGGCGAAAGTTTCCGAACTCGAAGCAGAAGTGCGCGAGCGAGAAAATGATCTTGCCGTATTCCGAAAGCAGCTTGCCTCGGCGAATCACTTGCTGGAGGGACTGATTTCCAAAGTCGCCGACGAGGTGAAGACTGCGGCACAAATTCAAAAAGTATTAGTGCCCACGGAATTTCCGAACATTCCAGGATTTGAATTCTCGACAAAATTCGTTCCGAGTCCGATCTCGGGTGGAGATTATTTCGACATCTTCGAACATGAAGATCGATTGAAGTTCGGGATCGTGCTCGCCAGTTCAAATGGTTATGGAATGTCGGCACTTCTGCTTAGCGTTTTGCTTAAGATGACGGGCCAGCATGAAGCGAAGCGCGGGCTTTCTCCTGACAAAGTATTGCAATTTATTTCGAGCGAACTCGAGCCAAGTCTAAATTCAAACGACAAAGCCGATCGTGCGAATGTGTTTTATGGAATCATCGATCGCCGCACACTGGAATTTACTTACGCTGCCTCGGGACCACTTCAAGCCGGCATCGTGCGGGGAGCTACGGGAAAGCTCGAACGAATAACAGCCGAAGACGGACCGATCGAAAAGGGAAGTCACTCGCGCCTAGGTAAAATAAAGACGCTGAATCTTGAAGCACGTGACCGCGTGTTCCTCGTTTCCGGCGGAGCCTTGGCGGCGAAAAACGCAGCCGGCGAAGCGTTCGGCGAAGATCGCCTCATTCGAAGCGTTCTCGCGGCTCCTAAGTCAGGAACTGTCGCTTCGGTCCACGATTGGCGTAACGAAATTCTCTATCGAATCGAAGCGCACGCGAGTGGCCAAGATTTGCCGCTCGATGTGACGGCTGTCGTTTTCGAGGTCAAGGACCGAGTCATACGACTTGCGCCTAGGCGAAAGTAGCGGACGCGTTCGAATCGCGCCGACGTTTTCGGCAAATAAGAGCCGAAACTCTATTTTGCGGTGCGGTAAAACTGAATTCTGGATTCATAGCGGTGCCCGAAGTAGACCCACGCGGTACAGTAGTAGGATTGATAGCGAAAAGTTTGGCGAGGAGAGCTCATGGCTGCAGAAGTACAAATTTACGAAGGAGCATTGGATCGCGGGCTTGAAGGCGTTGTCGCTTGCTCGACAGGTGTTTCTTCAATTCAGGATGCGACGCTGACTTATCGCGGATACACGATCGAAGATCTCGCCGCGAAATCGACGTTCGAAGAAACGGTTTTCCTTTTGTGGAACGATCGTCGTCCATCGGCTGAAGAGCTTGCGACATTGAAAAAGGAACTTGGACAAAACTTGGCGCTCGATCCTGAGTTCATAAAAGTTTTGAAGAACGTTCCGACCAAAGGCGTTCACCCGATGGCGTGGCTCCGAACTGCGACTTCGCTTCTCGCGCACTATGATAAAGAAGCTCAAGACATGTCGAACGAAGCGAATCAGCGAAAAGCGATTCGCCTGACCGCAAAGATGACGACTCTTGTGACGGCGTTCGATCGCATTCGCAACGGCAAAGAAGTCGTCGCGCCGAAAGCGGACAAATCGATTGCCTACAATTTCTTTTGGACACTCACTGGCACCGAGCCAGACGCTGAGCTGGTGAAAGACTTCGACACTTGCTTGGTTCTGCATGCCGATCACGAATTGAACTGTTCTGCCTTCGCAACCCGCGTGACGGCTTCATCACTTTCGGACATGCACTCGGCGATCGTGTCTGCCATCGCGGCTTTGAAGGGTCCTCTGCACGGCGGAGCCAACGAAGCTGTTATCAAAATGTTGAAAGACATTGGTACAGTCGAAGCTTGCAAAGCTTGGATCGGTCGTGCGCTCGAGAACAAAGAAAAAGTCATGGGTATCGGTCACCGTGTTTACAAGAACGGCGATCCGCGCGCGAAGATCTTGCGAACAATGAGCGAGCGTCTCACAAAGAAAGCCGGACATCCCGAGCTCTACACAATGTCGACGATGATCGACGACATCATGCGCGAGAAAAAAGATCTGCTTCCAAACGTCGATTTCTATTCGGCGACAGTTTACGACTCGATGGGAATACCAACCGATCTCTTCACACCGATCTTCGCGGCATCGCGCGTTTCGGGTTGGCTCGCGCACATGCTCGAGCAGTGGAAGAACAATCGAATCTACCGTCCACGCGGCAAGTGGGTTGGAAAATCCGGCTTGAAAATGTAGTGGTTCCGAAAAGGAATGAAGGCAAAAAGGGTCCTCCGGGACCCTTTTTTTATATGGCGTCGATGCGGAAGAAACGATCTTCCGTGAATGAATAGACGACATTGAATTCGTCCGGTGGAAATTTCCCTTCGGCGCGAATCCGATCTTGTTCGGTCCGCCACTTGGCAAGAATACGGTTCAATTCCGTTTCAGATAGTCCCATCTTGCTCCAGTCGCTTTGAACATGAGCGACGCTTGCGCCTTCGACATACTCGAGTAACGCGAGGCCAGAAGCCGCGTCCTGTTTGAAAACGGTCGGAGAAGGTAGGGGAAAATCGATTTTGAGGTCTGCGAGACTTTGTTTCATTTTCTCAGGCTTGAAGAATGCCTTGAGCGTTCGAAAACCTTCCGCTGTTTTGACGAGGTAAATCTCGGCTTCGGCTCCGCGACCAAGAACGGCGACAATTTCGGTCGGTATGCCGGCAACTATGATTTGGTCGCCGATTTCGCGACTCAGTTTTATTTCATTGGCCGCGCGCTTGCCTTGTTGAACGGTCAACCAACGCCTGACCGGCATCGCTAAAATTTCGGGACCCATCGGTTCGGCTGCGACGGAACCCGATGTGAATATCGAAGCAAAACGATTTACGCACTGAAAGGCGAACGACGACAAGCGCGCTTCCGCCGCCATAGGAAGTGTAAGAGAAAATACGAGCATGTAAGTCGCGAGAGAAGGCAATCGACTCATTGTCTTCCTCTTCGACAGTTAGCTTCACTTCGGGTACGGACCTTCGGCCCTCAGCTAGAAGTTTACGGCCTGATTCTCAAATTGAGACACGCATTTTCTAGCCGGAATCGTCTAAACACATATGGATGTCGATAAGCAACTGATCTGTCAGTTACATCATCCTAGGTAGGCGTAATGAGTGGTTCTGAAAATGACGAGAGCGGCAAACTACTTGTTCCTGTTCGCCAGAAGCAGTTGATTCTCGCGAGCCGCACTGAAAACGAAAATACATTGTTGCAGCGTAAACTCGCACCTCTCTCAAAATTGGTTGCTGGCGGAGTTCGTTTTTTAACGACGCGTCCTCAGGCCGCAAAACTCGAACTCGCTGGTGACCCTGGTCTCGTTATTTTCAACTTTCACGATTGGAATCAGAACGAGTTGAAGTGGGTCGAATCTTTGCGTGCCAGCGGGTATGAAAAAACGATTGTGATTCTGGCGAAAG
>JAYSYF010000036.1:0-2348 GCA_043716655.1 Bdellovibrionales bacterium
GCCGGTGTTCCAATCGCCGTCAAAGACCTGCTCTGCACAAAAGGTTTGAAGACCACAGCGTCGTCTAAGATGCTCGCAAACTTTATCCCGCCATATTCTGCGACGGTTGTTCAGCGCCTCGAAGCTGCTGGCGCAATTACTCTAGGTAAGACGAGCCTCGATGAATTTGCGATGGGTTCTTCAAATGAAAACGCGGCGACGGGTCCGGTAAAAAATCCTTGGAATCCAGAATATGTTCCCGGCGGATCTAGCGGTGGTTCGGCTGCTGCGCTCGCGGCGCGTATGGCGCCAGGTGCAATCGGAACCGATACCGGCGGATCGATTCGGCAACCAGCAAGTTTTTGCGGATTGTTTGGAATCAAACCGACCTACGGTCGAGTCAGTCGATTCGGAATCATTGCATTCGCATCAAGTCTTGATCAGGCGGGACCGATGGCGCATTCGACAAAAGACTGCGCGCTGATTTTAGAAACGATCTCTGGATCGTGCGCACACGATTCGACTTCGGCGACAATTGAAGTTCCGAGGTGGTCCGAGATCATGAAAGACGATGTGAAGGGTCTTCGTATCGGTCTGCCGAAGGAATATTTCGCAGAAAAAATGGATGCGGACGTCGAGCGCGTGACGAAAGAAGCGATTGTAGCTTTGAAAGACCGCGGTGCGATCATCGTCGACGTGACTCTGCCGCTCGTGAAACACGCAGTTCCAGTTTACTACTTGATCGCTACCAGTGAGGCGGCGTCGAATCTCGCGCGTTACGATGGAATGCGCTACGGCCATAGAACATCGAAGCTCGGTTCAGGCGATCTCGACGAAGTTTATTCGCGCTCGCGCGGTGAAGGTTTCGGACCCGAAGTAAAACGACGAATTATGCTAGGGACTTACGCGCTTTCGAGCGGTTACTACGATGCGTACTATCAGAAGGCGAGCCAGGTTCGTCGATTGATCCGCAACGAATTCCTGCACGCGTTTGAATCTTGTGACGTGATTTTAAGCCCGGTGTGCACCAGCCCCGCGTTCAAAATCGGCGAACGGATCAATGATCCACTCGAAATGTACTTGAACGATATTTTCACGACGTCGACGAATCTCGCAGGCTTGCCAGGGATGTCTGTTCCCGCCGGATATTCTGCGAAGGGCTTGCCGATCGGCGTGCAGCTGATGACTCGTCACTTCGACGAGACGCGAATGTTTAATGTTTCTCTCGCTCTCGAAAACGCACTCGGTGCGGTTAAAGCTAGGAAGCCAAATGTCATCTAATAACCAAAACACTTCAGAAGCTTCGCGCGCTAACGCCTCGGTGAACCCGGCCGGAGCACATACGACCGGATCGACATCGACAGCCCAGTACGGCGACTACGAGCCGATTATCGGAATCGAAATTCACGCGCAGCTCAGTACGAAATCAAAAATGTTTTGTTCGTCGCCGACGGAGTACGGCGTGGGCGATAACGAAAACATCAACGAAGTCGATACCGCGATGCCGGGCGCACTTCCGGTTGTGAATAAAAAAGCTGTCGAGTTCTCGGTGAAGATGGGTCTCGCGCTTGGTTGCGAGATTCGCAAGAAGAGCGTGTTCTCGCGCAAACAATATTTTTATCCCGATTTGCCAAAGGGATACCAGATTTCGCAGTTCGATCTTCCGTTGTGCGAACACGGCAACGTTGAATTCTTCCTTGATGGAGTGAAGAAAAACATTTCGATCACTCGCGCTCATATGGAAGAAGATGCGGGCAAGTCCACGCATCACGGCGAATATTCGCTGATCAATCTCAATCGCGCCGGTACTCCGCTGCTCGAAATCGTTTCTGGCCCCGACATTCGTGGACCTGCCGAATCGGCCGAGTATGCGCGGACTGTGCACAAGATTTTGCGTTACCTCGATGTTTGCGATGGAAACCTCGAAGAAGGTTCGTTCCGTTGCGACTGCAACGTGAGCGTGCGCAAAAAAGGCGAAACGACTTTACGCACTCGAGTTGAGATCAAGAACATCAACTCATTCCGTTTTGTTGAGAAAGCGGTGGAGTACGAGATCCTTCGTCAAATCGATTGCTACGAAACGGGCGAAAAGATCGTTCAAGAGACACGTCTCTACGATCCCGATAAAAACCGAACGTTCGCGATGCGAACAAAAGAGGAAGCACACGACTATCGGTATTTCCCAGATCCAGATTTGTTGCCGGTAGAAATTGAAGAGAGCTTCATCAACCAAATTCGCTCGACGTTGCCCGAGCTTCCGCTGAAGCGCGCAGAACGTTTTCAACAGCAGTATAAAATTCCAGAGTACGACTCGCTTGTGTTGACACAGGAAAAAGCACTCGCTGATTTTTACGAAGAAGTCGTGAAGT
>JAYSYF010000351.1:0-3066 GCA_043716655.1 Bdellovibrionales bacterium
CCACGAGCCGCACGACGTGCCGTCGAAAGGTCAGGGGCACCCTTCACTCGAATCTCGACGAGTTTTGTTGCTCCTTCGCCATCGATTGCAATCGACTGCGCGAGCAGTATCGAGATTTCACGGAGAGCTCCCTGAAACTTCATTTCATCTTCTGTCGTTTCGAGAGCGACGCCCGTCGCACCGTTCGCTAAAAAGAAAACGGCGTCGTTGGTCGAAGTGTCTCCATCGACAGAAATCATATTGAAGCTGACGTCAGTCGCATCCTTCAACAAAGCTTGCGCCTTGTTCACGGGAATCACGGCATCCGTTAAAAGGTAACCAAGCATGGTCGCCATGTTCGGATGAATCATGCCAGAACCTTTGCAGATGCCTGTGATACGAACGTTGCCGCACGACAACTGAAGTTCAGTCGTCACCGTTTTTGGAACGAGATCGGTCGTGAGGATCGCCAGAGAAAAATTCTCTGCGGTGTCCGTCGTGCGTTCGACCAGTTCAGGAATGCCCGCGACGATTTTCGCCATATCGAGCTGAGGTCCAATGACTCCAGTCGACGCGACCAAAACTTCACGCGGAAAGCACTCGAGCTCTTTTGCTACTTCGAACGCGAAGTTCTTGTTGTTCTCGACGCCTTCGGGGCCAGTCGCAGCGTTTGCTTGACCAGAGTTGGTCACAATCGCGCGAACCGACGACGATGGAAGTATCGAACGGCAATAGTGTACCGGTGCCGCTGCAAAACGGTTTTCTGTGAAGACGCCTGCCGCAACCGCGGGCCGATCCGAAAGAATCAAACCGAGGTCAGGACGGTAACGACGCACGCCACAGTTAACACCAGAAGCGGTGAAACCTTGAGGAAGCGGAGTTCTCGCGATGCCAGGTCCAGGTGTCATCATAATACACCCTCACTTTCATAAAGACCGGTCTCTACGGGCAGACCATTAAAACGGTTAAAATTCTCGACAGCTTGTGAAGCTGCGCCTTTGAGCAAATTGTCGATCAAAGAAAATACGACGAGCTGATCGCCGCGCACGTGCCATGCGATCGCAGTGCGGGCTGAACCCACTACGCGACGAAGCACAAGTTCGGTTTCAGCACCCTTGGTCTGAAGCGACGCCATTCGCATCAACGGATATTCTCCGTAAGCTTGTTCAAAGCTTCGTGTGACCTGCGCATCAGTAACTCCAGGTTTGAGTCGAGCGTGCACTGACACGATGATACCTCGACGAACCGGCAAAAGATGCGGCACGAACGAAAAGCTAACATCGCTAACACGATTCGAATTTCCGAGACCGAAACGGCTGACCGCTTCTGCAATCTCGGGTTCGTGTTGATGGCGACCGATGCGGTAAGGCAAACAGCCGCCGTCAACTTCGGCGTGAAGCAATCGCTCTTCAGCTTTTTTTCCTGCGCCAGTCGTTCCCGACTTTGCATCAATTGATACAGTGTCGAGCCTGACGAGATCTGCCTTGTAGATTGGGATCATTGCCAATGCAGCAGCCGTCGCAAAACAACCTGGATTCGCAACGAGCCCTGACTTCGGTTCGCCGACAGCGAACGGAACCAATCCGTAGTCTGCTTCCTGCACGAGACCGGTCGCCGTGTGGTTGAAACCATACCATTTTGAATACAAAGCTTTCGACTCGGCTTCGTTCGAACCCTTCAGTCGGAACGCGCCCGACACGTCGATGACACGAATACCTTTTTTCAAAAGCTTTGGTGCCCACTCGAGCGAAACTTCCGCAGGAGTTGCCAAGAAAACTGTATTGAATGGCGCCTTTGCTCCATCGATAAGCGCTTGGAATTGTTCCATCGATTGTCCCGGAACCGCCGAAGCTTGCGCCTTCGACAATTCAGGCAAAAGGTCGCCAGACGAGAAGCTTTGCGTCGCAAAGAGACCTGTCAGATCCGCCTTCGAGTGTTTAAGGAGCAAGCGCGCGAGTTCAGCGCCCGAGTAACCTCGTGCTCCAAGAACTGCGACTGTTTGTTTGCTCTGGCTGGTCATTTCTTCTAACTTTCTCCTAAGGCCTCTCGCTTACGCGTTAGGCATTTTTATGCACATACATGCATTAATATCCTTGTTTATGCTGAAAAGTCAAGGTATAAACGTGTTTTAGTGCATAATTAGGCACGATGAGCCGTTTCGGGAATATCCCGTTCGGCCATAAAAGATAGGAGTCCACATGGGTGCGGCAGCAAAAGGTACTACTAAAGGCGGAAAAGTTGTTCTCGTTTATTCGGGCGGACTCGACACGTCGATCTGCATTCCAATGATGAAAGAAGAGTACGGCTACACCGAAGTCGTCACTGTCACCGTCGACGTCGGACAGCCACAGGCAGATATCGACCAGGCGGAAGAAAAAGCCGCAGCGATGAAGACCACTCACTTCACGGTGGATGCGAAAGAAGAATTCACGCGCGACTTCTGCTTCACTTCTTTGAAAGCGAACGGCGAATACCAGGGTTACCCGATGAGCACGTCTATCGCTCGTCCTATTATTGCGGCGAAAGCTGTCGAGATCGCAAAAGAGGTCGGCGCCAATGCGTTTGCGCATGGTTGCACAGGCAAAGGTAACGATCAGTACCGCATCGAGTACACAATTCGCGCGCAAATGCCCGACGCTCTTATTCACGCGCCAATTCGCGAGAAGAACCTCACGCGCTCGTGGGAAATTGAGTATGCGCAAAAGCACGGCGTGCCGATTCAACAGTCGCTCAACAAAATTTGGTCGATTGACGAGAACCTTTGGGGCCGCTCGGTAGAAGGCGGTCGTCTCGAAGAGCCGAACTACGCTCCACCTGAAGAAATTTTCGTTTGGACAAAGTCAGCCGAAAACGCGGTGAACACGCGCTCGACTTTGACTGTCACTTTCGAAAAAGGTGTTCCCGTTGCTTTGAACGGCGAAAAAATGTCGCCGGCAAAACTCGTTATCCACCTCAACAAAATCGCTGGCGACAACGGCATCGGCCGCATCGACGTGATGGAAGATCGAATGCTCGGTCTCAAAGTTCGCGAGAACTATGAGTGCCCAGCATCGACTGTTCTATTGAAGGCGCACGGAGCACTCGAAG
>JAYSYF010000352.1:0-9332 GCA_043716655.1 Bdellovibrionales bacterium
CTCGTGCCGTGTGTGCTCCGTACAGGGCATCGAGCACTTGGGTCGCGCGCTTCGCCTTTTCGTTTGTCCATAGTTCGAGCGCGGTCATCCACTCGGTCGCACTCGGAGACTTCATTCCGCCCGAAACTTCGAACCTGGCTATGACGTCGTCCCGTTTGCGAATGACCTTCACCGGATCCTCGGAAACCGGCCTTAGCGTTCTTTCGTTCGCAAGCGTCCACAACACAAGTTCAATGAACGCCCGTCCATATTTCCACGCCTGAAGACGATCTTGAATTCGTTCGGGCGTCGACTGCTTCAGCGCTGGCCACAACAGAAGAATCCTTCGGGTCTCGAGATCGTTTGGCGAGAATACTTCCGGCTTCGCTGGAAGTATCAGTGAATTCCAATCGGCAAATACCGTGTCGGCCAATCTCAAGCGACTCATGGCTTCGAAACTTTTTTCAGGAAAGCCAGCCATCAGTATTTTGTCGACCTCGTCGCGAATTCGTTCGCGGCTGACGACTCCCAGCTCTTTTGCCATGTTCTGAATCGCGGTCTCAGTTTCTTTTTCGATTTCGAAACTGAGTTGCCCGCGAAATCGGACGGCTCGCAAAAGGCGAAGTTTATCCTCTTTGAAACGAAGTGCTGGATCACCCACAACTCGCAAAAGTTTTTTCTGAATGTCTGCGCGGCCGTTCGTATAATCGATGATCAGGTTTTGAACGGGATCGTAAAAAATCGCGTTCACGGTGAAATCTCGGCGCTTCGCATCTTCTTTTCGATCCGAAAAGATAACTCCGCTTGGCCGTCGCCCGTCGAGATAGTCGCCATCGCGGCGATACGTAGCAATCTCGATCGCCTGACCTAATTCGACAGGTACGACGATGACGCCAAAACTTTTGCCGACCGCGATGGTTTTCTCAAAAACCCGCTCAACGTCATCCGGAGTCGCACTCGTCGCGACGTCAAAGTCCTTTGGCTGAACGCCAAGTAAAGCGTCGCGGACGCAGCCCCCGGCGAGTACGGCATCAAACCCAGCAGAATTTAGTCGCTCACAAAGCGCTTTCACAGACAGCCATTGACGATGACCCTCAAGCACCTTCAGAAAGGTGTCAGGCGCTCGTTCGGTGGCGTTTTCAAGTTTACTCGGCTTATCGTTCGGCATTCTTAAACAAGGCTAAGGCGGATCCGTTGATAGTGTCCACATCGAATAAAATTCGGGCGATCGACCTCGAGACCTGGTTGCCAGAGTTTGGGAAACGTTTCGGAGTTGCCAAGCTCACCCGTCCACTTTCGATCGACTTTTACGACCAGTGGCTCGAACTCGGCTATCAAGGCGAAATGAGTTACCTCGAACGACATCGCGATCTGAAAGCTTCACCCGATACGTGGCTTCCCTTTGCGCGCTCGGCACTTGTTTTCGCACTTGATTACGGGCCACGCAAATCGAGCGCTAAAAGCGATTATGTAACGTTGAAAAAACAGGGACTTCGAACCGCCCGATATCTCGAATACGCCCCGAATAATGAAGATTACCACGACGCTATTCGCCTCGAGCTTGAACCTGTTTTACACGAACTATCGATTCGATATCCAACGGCCGAGTTTCGCTTGGCCATCGACGCAGAGCCAGTTCTCGAGCGCGATCTCGCGACTCGAGCAGGCTTAGGCTGGGTCGGAAAAAACACCTGTGTCATTGATCGCGCCGGCGGAAGCCTTTTCTTCATAGCAGAAATTCTCACTTCGCTCGAAACCGACGATGCTAGCCTAGAACCAAAAGATTTCTGTGGTACTTGCACTCGCTGCCTCGACGCCTGCCCGACATCAGCCCTCGTAAAACCCAAAGTATTGGATGCGACGAAGTGCATTTCATATTGGACGATCGAATCAAAACAAATTCCGCCCCAAGAACTTCGCGAAAAATTCGGCGATTGGTTCTTCGGCTGCGATATCTGTCAAACGGTGTGCCCTTGGAACGTCAAAGCTCATGGACCAGAAGCCATGAGCGACCGCGCGCCCGACCCGGTCACTCTGGTTTCAGAACTACGAGTGATACTTTCGAGTTCGAATCGAGAACTGCAGCGAAAGTTCGCAGGAACTCCACTTTCGCGCGCTAGAGGATTTGGCCTCAAACGGAACGCTCTCATCATCGCGGGCAACGCTCGGTTAAAAGAGCTATTGCCGGAAGTTGAAGCATTGCTTGAAGACGAAAAGCTCGGTGGACTTGCTCAAGATATCAAAAGTCTATTGATCGCGTGAGGTCTGAACAGGTTCGGTGGAAGACAGCAAAAAAGAATCCGCAATGAGACTGTCGATCGCGGCACCCACAAATTCTTTTCTGACGCCAGTTTCCGACGACACCGCTTTCAGAATATGACTTCGTTCGATTCGAAACGATTCACGAACATGATCAAGTACAGACGCTTCAAGTGCTGTAATGGACCTTCGAGAAACCGTGTCCCAATTTCTTGCGAAAGCGACAACGGGTCCGCGGCTCTCGGTACTCTCAGTGAACTCGAAAGTCGGATTCACCATCACCTGGTGCGGGTTCAAGCTCGCGCGCTCGTTCATCTCGTCTTGCGGACTCAGCGCGACTCGTAAAAAAGTCAACCGTTCATCGACATCGAAAAGTTCTTGTTCAAAATCTTTTTCACGACGTCGCTTCAACCAAGGTGGTAGTCGGCTCCACAAAATCCATGGTGGTTCACCGAGATCGACTCCTGCCGCCTGCATCTCTCGCAAAAAGTTCGCCCCGAGCCCATCTTTTAGAACCGGCAATTTTAAACGTCGATACCAAGACGCAGCTTCGCTCAGCGTGTCGTGTTCAAAGTTCTCGACCGAGAACTTTGAAAGCTCCTCGGCCCATTCGCGATTGGCGACCAAAATGTGCGTTCGAGGATCGATTTGGCGTCCGACCGCACGCAACCAGGCCGCTTGCAACCATGCTGTAATTTCGAATTTTAAAACGGGATCCGGCTTCATCGCGATTGTAAATGTCACGCCAAGCGGCGAACTCAGATCCAGCTGCTTTTCTAGGTGAGAGCGCAACACGCCACCGACATGGACCCACCAGTCGAGCCGGAGGTCGGCACTCATTTCCTGAGCGAAATCATGCTTGAGACCTGTGACAAGGGATGTCAAATCCGACTCGCGGGAGGGCTGAAGCTGCTCGATAAATTCGAACCACATCGGAGTCGTCATAGAACGTCTACGGTACATGAGTTGACGCTGGGAAGTCACACAGCTAGTGCTTTCAAACCTTTGGGGGGCCGACTTGATTGCACTTTTGCGAACATGCGTAAGTTTACCGTTCGTCTTGCTCCTGCTGATCGTGGGTCAGGTTTCGACGGCTGCGGCTGACTCGATTCGTGGCTTCATCCTCATCGAATCGATGCAGGTCTATCTCTTGCCTCTTCCGAAACAAACAGACGCCAAACGCCTTTCGGTTTCGACGTCTTTTCAACTCAGATCATCGCTTCTCGATCTAAAAACCGGCGACTACGTCGTACTCGACGGCAAGCTGTCGGATTCAGATCGAGATGGGCAAACCGACGAGGTCGTTGTCGACGGGATTGAATCGGTTGGGCTCAGCGATCTGATTGGAACTTGGCGCAGTCCAAAATGGCAGGTCGTTCACTTCGAGAATTTCAACAGCTTGACCCTCTACCGTCCGAAGTTTCCTGCACCAGCGCGGCAAAGCGGTTTCGTAGATTTAACTAAGTTCAAAGATCTCAGCTATTCCCTGGCTCCAGAACTCGGTACCTCTTACTCGATTTTTCTCGTCGAGAAACACGCAGCTAGCGGGACCCGCGGCGCCGTTTACGTAGGTCGCCTCAAGCTTCAGAACGAAGCCGTCACGACACTAACGCTCGAGATTTTCGACCCGAAAACGGGCAAATCAAATGAAGTGATATCTCTTTCGCCGGTTCGTGACTAACGCGTCCGATCCTGCTTAGCTTTTATCATGTCCAACAATGCTCGAATTTTAAAAGCGATCGAAGCAAAACTGCTCTTTAGCCGCAATGATCCGAACGATCTGCGCCTAGGCGACATGGCTCAAGTTTTACCTTCGGCAGAAACTTTGGACGGCTTCAAGACCGCGCTTGAGAAAACATCAAATGACAACGCCTTTGTCGTGGTTGGGTATCCCGATGATGAAGGAATTCGCCTCAACGGCGGACGCGTCGGCGCAAAAGAAGCTCCTGCTCGAATCCGAAACTTCTTTTATCGAATGACTCCGCCTGCGTTTCTTACTCTGAACAAGAATCAGATTTCAATTTCTGACGCCGGAGATCTCGTGTCGGAAGCGAAACTCGAATTGAAACACGAGCAGGCTCGCACGGTCGCTGTCGAAGCGCATAAGCGAAAAGTGCGCGTTCTTTCATTCGGAGGTGGCCACGATTATGGTTTCCCCGACGCGGCCGCCTATTGTGAAACAGCAATTGCCCGCGGCGAACGACCGCTCGTCATTAACTTCGACGCGCATTTAGACGTGCGTCCAATCGATAAAGGGCTCACCAGCGGCACTCCTTTTTTCCGTCTTCTCGAGATGTTTCCAGAAATTGACTTCATCGAACTCGGGCTACAGAGCCAGTGTAATTCGAAGGCTCACGTCGATTGGCTTCTGGCACGTGGTGGCCAGGTTTCTTTCGAAGATGAACGCCATGCCCGAGGGCTATCTTTGACCGACACGCTGCTGAGTTTGCTTGGTGACCGCGCTCTGTCAAAAAGATCCGCATTTCTCTCGATCGACATTGATGGGTTCACCAGCGCCGTTGCGCCCGGAGCGAGTCAAAGTTGGCCGACCGGGTTTGAAACAAAGGATTTTTTCAGCTGTTTCTCTTGGTGTCTCCATCGATTTGATGTTCGCGGCGTCGGCATTTATGAAGTTTCGCCGCCACTTGATAGCGATGATCGAACTTCACGTCTCGCGGCTTTAATTGCGCATCGTTTTGTGTTTCAATTGTAACCGATGAACGATTCGGAACTTCGCCTACAATCTCCGTTTTTTGCGAAGCTTGAAGCAAGCCAGTTCCCATTTGGTCTTGGTTCCGACAACCACTCCGGTACTCATCCAAGAATTTTAAAAACGCTCGAGAAAGTTAACAGCGGGTTTGCGCCGAGTTACGGTACTGATCTGGTGACGGAAGAGGCTGTGAAGGTTTTCCGTTCTCATTTCGGAAACGAAACCGACGTGCACTTTTGTTTCAATGGAACTGCAGCAAACGTCTTGTCGCTTGCTCCACTCGTCAATTCTCATCACGCCGTGATTTGCTCGGACGTCGCACACATTGAGGTCGACGAGTGTGGTGCTCCGGAAAAACATCTCGGCACAAAACTTATTCCGATAAAGTGTGTCGACGGAAAACTCACACCCGCTGCAATCGAACCCTATCTGATTCGTCGAGGCGATCAGCACTTCGCTCAAGCGAAAGCGGTTTCGATCACGCAACCGACCGAATTTGGAACCGTATATTCGCGGCAGGAAATGGCGGACCTTGCCGCCTGTTGCAAAAAACACGATTTGTGGCTTCACGTCGATGGCGCACGATTTCTTAATGCGGCCACAGCACTTGGATGCACTTTGAAGGAAGCGGCCGAGGGAGCAGACGTACTCTCGTTCGGTGGTACAAAAAATGGACTGATGTTTGGCGAAGCCGTTTTGTTTTTATCGAAGCGTTCTCGCGAAGCCGCGAAGGATTTTCCATTCATTCGAAAACAACTGATGCAGCTGCCTAGCAAAACCCGATTTATCGCGGGTCAGTTTATCGAATTGTTAGGAACCGATCTCTGGAAAGAAATCAGTCTCAACTCAATAGCGCGTGCAAACCAGCTTCGCGGTGGACTCGCAGCTCTCGCGAATTCTTCTGACTTGGTAAGATTCACCCAGAAGACCGAAGCCAATGCGATCTTCGCTATTTTCGAGCCGGGTCTTGAAAAAGCGATCAAACGATCCGCGTTTTTCTACGTGTGGAACGAACAAACGCGCGAATGTCGACTCATGACTTCCTGGAGCACGACAGCGGCGGACGTTGAATCGGTATTAAAAATCGCATCGACTTACATTGCCGAATCGAACCCGAGCGCTGGCGGTTCGCGATGAAGTTGGAACAAAAGAAAAAACGAGGCGGATTTTTAAGCGCTGTCGGCTTTTTCACTTTTTTCTTCTTACTTCTAATTTCGATTGCAGTTGCAGTTGCGTATGTAAATCGAGATCGCCTCATTCTCGAATATCTGCGACAAGAAGGAACACGAGTTCTTGGCGTCGAAGTTTTTGCCGTCGACTCGTTGGTCACTCGCCCGGTCGGACAAGTTTCCGTTGAACTTAGAAACCTTGTCTTTCAATCTTCTCCCACAGCGCCTTTGATTCGTGCAGAGAAAGTGCTTCTTTCCACACCTAAAAACTTGCTCAGCCTTTATCAACTCGTGCTTACGCAGAACGTTTTAGCACTGAAGGCGCAGCTGGTCGGCGTGAACATCAGAGCGACGACAGACCCATCGGCCACAAAAGCGAAATCGTCGCCGATCGAACCATCGTCTGAATTCAAAATGGAAGGCCTTCCCTTTCCGATCGATCTCGAAACTGAACTTCGCGACTCCACTCTCGAAGCTGGACCAGCGCAAAAGCCCGTCGTGTTCCGCGGAATCACCGGAATTATTCGTACGGAACTTTTCAATCGCACGGGTGGCGTCACACTTAAAAGCACCGGACAGCTCGCCCTGGGCGTTGCTTTCGGCGAACGTGCTCAATTACCGATTCGAACGGATTGGTCGTTCACCGCCGATCCTTCGAGCGTCGATCCAAGGAATGTCGCAATCAATGTGAGCACACTGACACTCTCAACTCTTGGAATGACGCTGAAGAGCAGCGGGAACATTAAGTGGCCAGAACAAACTTTTAAATTTGACGCCGCTGGCTCGACGACCGATCTCGGCGTCCTTCCCATCGACAAAGCCGAAAGCGAAGCCCTAGGTCTTACGGGGCGCTTACGCGGCAGTGCCGACGTCTCCGTAAAATTATCTGGCGACTTGCGATCGGTGATACAAGCCGAAGGCTCGGTCCGAATTGTGGGCGGACAGTTTCCGTTCGATATCGTTCGCGAAAAACCAAAATCCTTCCAATTAAAAGGGCCGGTGGATCTCGATATCGAGGCTCCCTTCAAATTTTCGTATCACGTTCCGACAGCAAAATTTAAGTCGATCGATCTTCAGCTCGCGACTTTCAAAGTCGATATGACGGCTGCCGATGTTCGCGTCGCTGGGCTTCTGCGAAAACCGGCGCAGGTGATGATGGCTGCGCGCGGACAAATGACGGCTCAAGGAGAAACCATCGATCTCACGCAACTCGAAGTACGACTTGCAAACTTGCTGACCAACATGAAGGGTCAGCTTTCGATCGATCCAAAACGTCATTCGAAGATCGATATTCAACTCACGCTTCCAAGCCTAAAAGGTTGGCCGACACTTCTGCCGATACTTGGTCAAATCGATGCCGGACCGGTTTCAAACGGAACAGATCTGAATCAGGCTCAAGGTTCGTTCGCCTTAAAAGCGCAAGCCGAGTTACCTTTGGGAGCACCGGAAACGATCATGACCGATTCGCGTGTGAATATCGAAATGTTCGACGCGAGTGGCGTCGAGTTTCCGATTGGAATCAAAGGCGACAAACGTATCGTCGAAGGCATCGCCCGCGGTTCGATCGTAGGCAGTGGAAGTATTTCCACATCGCCGGATCCAAAAGTTCCGATCGCTTGGACCTTGAAGCGCGCTCAAGGATCTGCGGATCTTCGAAATCTAAAAATCCAGTGGGATGATCTAATCTCGAAGAATGCGGGACAAGAAACGTCTGTCACATTTATCGCGAGCGCTCCGCAGACAAGCGCAAAAGGTTCTGAAGTACGGGTCAAAATCGATCGTTTTGACGTCCGGGCTATCGATTCTACGGCCTCGATCACTGGCGTCGTCACGCGCGAAGAAACCGGCGACATCGTACTCGACACGATGATGAACAGCCGCATCGTACTGAGCCAACTTTATCAGCTGGCGCCCGGGTTTCGCAGCATTCAATCGAAGATCCCTTCCGGTACGCTGCTAACCAATTTGCAAGCTAACGGCACCTACAGAATGAAAGACGGCCCCGCGGCTTCACCACTCGGCCTCAAAGGTCGCATCGTGCTGAAGTCTCCACGAGCGGTGCTACTCGAAATATCTGCCGATGCCGCCGAAACGACTCCAGTGGAAAACAAAGACCCTGCGGTTAAAGATCCGAAGGATGCAATGTTGCGCTGGCCAGTGCTCGCACGATCCAAGTTGGTTTTTGATATGCAGATCGAATCCATTGCGGTGAAAACGACGACCTTGAAGAACGTAGCGGTCTTAGCCAATCTGCAAAATGGAAGTTTGCGCGGATCGATGAGCTTAGCTAACGTTTTCGGTGGGCCTGCGGAAATCACTTCGTTTGCGCTGCTCGATCTTCCTAAAAAAGCGTTTCGAGATATCAAAGCATCGGCCGCTGGGAATTTTCAAGCGATCAACCTCGCACTCTTTGCAGAGTTTCTAAGTCCGCAGTGGAAAGAGCTCGTTGCGGGCATGGCGACCGGAAACTTTCTTTTCAGTGGCTTCCCGTTCCACACCACAAGTCTTGCAGACAACGCGGTTGCGAGCGGCACGATTTCTGTAAAACAGGGTCGTCTGTCGACAATGTCTTTCGACAGTCTCGTGAATCAAAAACTCACAGAAAACCCAGAGATCGCAAAACTTTTGGGCTTGAAGCCGAAAGTTGCCTCGGGTGGCGCTTCGTTTGACGTTTCAACCGCCTATGCGTTTGCAAAAAGTCGTATGAACCTAAAGGGCCTCCGAATGATTAGCCCTGAGATGAATGAAATCGCTCTGGATGGCTGGATGCAAAAAGATCTGATGGCGGATCTCAAAGGATTCGCATACCTTGCGGACACTCCGATTGGTGGAAGCTTTCGCGCTGCGAACTCGGATAAACTGGGCCGCCTGATTGTACCCATCAGGATTACCGGTTCTCTTAAATCGCCATCTTTGGACATCGCCGGCGAAGCGATCAAAGAGATGACGAAAAAAGCGGTCGGTGCGGAAGTCGGTAAACTTAAAGAGACTGCCAAGAAGGAAGTCGAAAAAGTTATCGAAGAGAAGAAAAAAGAGGCGACGAAAAACGCCGTCGATGCTGTTAAAGAAGAATTGAAGAAACGCGGTCTGGGTTTCTAACCCGCCATTTCCTGAAGTAAACGAGGCTCATGTGTCCAAGTCGAAAAACTATCCTCCGATTTCTTATTCAGACTATTTGCAAACCGGAACTTTGCTTGGACTGCAGAAAACTCGAA
>JAYSYF010000353.1:0-3063 GCA_043716655.1 Bdellovibrionales bacterium
GCCTTCAACCGACAGCTCGTCGCCTTCGAAAGATCTTGCGCCATGACGCATGAAAATCAGAATCGGCCCCGGAATTGGCGTTGCCAAATTCTCTGTAGCTTTAGCTGGCTGCGATTTTTTAGAACTCTCTTTGATTGGCATTACTCTTTGGCTTACAGTGTTGGAATAGAGTGGTTAGAATCATGACAAGTACGCCGCGTATTCACAAGTATTTGACAAAAGATCTGACGGTACGAGCTGCCGTGGTCGACGCGACTCAGGTTGTCGAGGCCATGCGGGCCCTTCAGACGAGTTTTCCGGTTCCGACCGTGGCCGTGGGTCGCACGATGATTGCAAGTTTGCTCATGGCGTCGCACCTTAAACAGGGTCAAGAATTGTCGATTTACATTCAAGGCAACGGGCCGCTTTCGAGCGTTTTCGCACAGGCCAGTTTCGAAGGAAAAGTTCGCGGAGTTTCGAGTCACCCTCATCTCGTCGTTCCTCCTGAGGTCGCAATCAAAGGTGAAAAAATTCGTGTCGCGAAGTCGATCGGTATCGGTCTGATGACCGTAACCCATCACCTGCCGATGACGGGTACTCCCCATCGCGGAACGGTGGAATTAGCTACGAGCGAAATTGGCGACGACGTGGCTTATTATCTTCATCAATCACATCAAATTCCGTCGGTCGTCGCACTCGGTGTTCATCTCAACGAGCAAGGAATATGCGACGCAGCTGGTGGAATTTTAGTCGAATTGATGCCGGGTCACACGGACGAAACGGCTGCGAAAATCGAAGCGAGAGTTAGGACGTCTCGTGCAGTTTCGGCGCGACTTCTTGAAGGCGCATCGCCAAACGAACTGATCAACGATCTCTTACAGGATTTTGAGCTGATCGAGATGGAACACGATTATGCGATTGAGTATCGATGTCGTTGTTCTCGCGAAAGGGTCATGCGATCCGTAGGCCTTCTCGGAGTTAAAGAACTCGACGAGATCATCGAAAAGGGCGAAACCACCGATGTCAGTTGCGAGTTTTGTGGGCGAAAGTACGTACTTTCTACCGACGACATTCGCGAGGTACGGCAAGAGGTCCATCGAGAGTCCCTGAATTAGTGTGAAGAATTTTCTGAACGCACTTCAATTCCAAGCCCCATAAACACCGGGTCGATTCGTAAATCCTGATCCATTGCGAAGCTGAGCAGAGCCCGCGTCTATTTGTTCGACACGGAAGAGTTGCACGGTCGTTGCAATCTTAGACGCATATCGATTTTTCTCGGGGGTTTTACTAGTGATCCAACTGGTTGTGGGTTCCGTTCTTATTGCTGTTGCCGTGCTTACAGGTTGCTCAAATTCTCTTTTCGATAATGTCAGTTCTGACTCGGTCCGGGCGACTTCTGGCGAAGAAGTGACCCTCGAAAACTACCGCGACAAAAAGATCATGATCGCGGTCCCACCGGGCAACCGCAATCCTCTGCTTTCTTGGTCATCTCTCTATGACATGATGCCGGGCGAAGCCGTTGTGAAAATCACGGAAGCTGATGGCTCGGAAACGACGCTCAAAGCTAGTTCTAGCACAAAGAAAAATTTCGAGAAGTGGGCGAAAGATCCTGCAGGCCTTAAGGTCGAACTCGATCGCCGCTTCACGCGAACGATGCGCAGTATTTTAAAAGACAAAGGACTTAAGGACGAACTGGTTGCGGCAGCAAAAGCTCACGGCATCGATCCGGTCCTGGTACTTGCGTGTGTCGTCGGCGAAAATACATTCAACGTCGGACTTTTGGATGACGTTCAACAGCTCGCGGTCCTCGCCACAAAATGGGCAGCGAAGTGGGCTCTTAAATTTAAGTCAAACGACACGGACCTCACTCAGCTGATTAAACGCGTGGAATTTGAAGTCTGCGCGGCTCCGATGCGTGCCGGTGGATCGCATGCCGACTATTGGAATTGCGTCGGTCGCGTTTGGAATACAAAGTTTATGGGCAAAACGATTGAAGGAGTAAAATACGCTCCGCACGCCTTCAAGACGGCGTTCTTCAATCCGCTTTCAACGGGATATTCTTACGGAATGGGTCAGCTTGATCCAATTCGCGCGTTGATGGTTGCCGATGTTGTTCATCAGAAAAGCGGACTTCGCCTTTTGACAATTGATCGCCCTGAAGAGATTTACGAAGACATTATCAGTCAGCGCCCAACGGCTCACTATGTCGCGGCGAACGTTCGACTGATGATCGACACTTATAAAAAAGGCGCGAACTTCGATATTTCTCAGAATCCGGGAGTCATCGCATCGCTCTACAATCTCGGCGGCGAAAACGGACGAGCCGGAAACCTGTACAAGAAGAATTTGATTGGCCTGAAAGCGGGAACGCTGACTTTGCCGATGGAAAACTATTACGGGTTTTATATTAACGAAAAAGAAACGTTAATGCGCGAAGCCTTCGCCCGCTGGGCACTATAGCCGCTACTTTCGGGATTTTTTGTATAGATCGATCGTTGGGCAACCGTAGGTTCGTTTGCGGATCACGTCGAGAGTGAGATCACGGAGTTCTTCGAGAACTTCTTCTTCAAACTGGGCGGGAATTTGTCCGCTTCGGCGCAAATCATGCGCATATTCGTTCAAAACTTTTTCTAATACTGAATCGGGGCGTTCGCTCTCGACAAGCGCATTCATCAGGTGTTGATCGACGAGTTCGACCAAGCCTTCGAATCCAATGTGGACAGATTTTGAACGCGTTCCTTCAGGCATAACAGCTTTTCGGCGTCCCCGAGGCGAAGCTACAGCTAGTTTTCGGGTGAAAAAAGCCGGAAATAGGTCCAGCATGGCTGTACCGATGTCGAGCGATACGCCTTTAAAGACTGGGTTTCCAAAGTCGATGACCGTCAGCGAGGTCAGTGAAGTCGCGCGCGAGCTGCAGACTTGGGTCGGTTCGCAGTTACAAGAAATCGTAATAGACGGTATCAAAGGCGAAGATCCGAGGTCGATGCGTCTGGGTTTTTTTTGGACCGGTGGCATTCGCTGGATCGTTTTCGACTATCGGATACAAGCACCTCTCTTGCTGTTGTTTGATGGTATGGACGGAGT
>JAYSYF010000354.1:0-27706 GCA_043716655.1 Bdellovibrionales bacterium
GTTGCCGAGTGATGATGATGTGAAAACGATTCGGCAACAGTCCGGGGAATGTCTCGAACGTTTTTCGTCCCATGATCAGAACGTGGCCAGTCGTGATGGTGCGGAAGAAACGCATGTCCTCGGGAATCTTCCAAGGCAGATCGCCGTCGACACCGATAGTTCTGTTGGAAGCCATCGCGGCGATTGCCGAAAGTGTCATTATACTGCGACCTCGGCTTTGATGCCTGGATGCGGGTCGTAGCCTACGAGTTCGAAGTCTTCGAATTTAAAATCGAAAATCGATTTCACATCTTTATTTAAAACCATCGTCGGCATTGGGCGCGGTTCGCGCGAAAGCTGCAGCTTCGTCTGTTCGAGGTGATTGAGATAAAGGTGAGCATCACCCAACGTGTGAATAAATTCGCCGGGCTGAAGTCCGGTCACTTGCGCGACCATCATGCAAAGCAGAGCGTAGCTCGCAATGTTGAACGGAACGCCAAGAAAAACGTCGGCACTTCGTTGGTACATCTGCAGGGAAAGTTTTCCGTTCGAAATATAGAATTGAAAAAACGCGTGGCAAGGCGGCAGTGCCTGCTTGTCGACGTCGCCAGGATTAAACGCAACGACGAGTAGGCGTCGCGAATCTGGATTGGTCTTGATTGCTTCGACGATGTTCTTAATCTGGTCGATGGTACGACCATCGGCCGATTCCCATGCACGCCATTGTTTGCCATAGACCGGGCCGAGATTTCCATCGGCGTCCGCCCACTCATCCCAAATGCCGACTTTGTTTTCTTTGAGGTAAGCGATGTTTGTATCGCCCTTCAAAAACCAAAGCAGTTCGTGAATGATCGAGCGGGTGTGACACTTTTTAGTGGTGAGAAGGGGAAAGCCCTTCGATAAGTCGAAACGCATTTGATGGCCGAACACGCTGAGCGTACCGGTGCCAGTGCGATCCGACTTATGTTCGCCGTGATCGAGAATCTTTCGCATGAGATCGAAATAAACATTATCCGCATGGCCCGGATCGGCACTTGGCACAGCTGACTTCCGAGAAGTGTTTTGCTGAGGGGCGAATGTCTCCATGCGGAACCTCCTGTTTGTTGTTTCGAAGCTCCGACTAGATCAAATCTTCGCTATGGTTGCCAACCGACAACTCGGAAACTCTCGATGAAAATCCGGTCCTGATTTGCTTCGGCAATCGTGCGTTCGTAAATGCTGATGTCCAGGTAGGCCGTTGCCCCTGTCGCGTGCATAGCAACAACGCGGAAGTAATGCCGAGTGTCGAATCCGCCGTAACCGTCCAGAACGGAGCCTGCAGAGTACATGTCGACCCAAGCGTCGACGACGTCGACCTTTATGGGCGCAGCGACCGGATATCGCGAGCGGAAATCTCGATCCAAAAGTGCTTTCACGTCGTTCGGGATGGGCATGATTGCGCGCAAGTGTGATGGAACTTTCAGCGATGCGTGGACGGAAGGAAGAACCACGTCTGCCGACGTATCCACCGCGCGAGCGGCATCGGCCGAGCTGACACCTGCAAAAATGATAGCAGCGACCATCTTGGCCAAGGCAATTGAACGCAGTGGCATAATACCTCCGTGTTGGTTTCTCATCGAATGCTTATCCTATGGTTTGACCTCAGGCGTTCGTCCTCAATAAATGCCCTCGACGCATCTCGCCAATGTGCTTTTAGGCTCAGCTTTACACCGACGGGAATCTGGCCCAGAAAAAGTGGATGGAAATCAAAGATCCCATCCACGGTTCGATTGGCCTCAGCGAGGCCGAAGAGGCCGTTATTGAAACTCTCGAGTTTCAACGTCTTCGGCAGATCAAACAGCTGGGCTTTGCTGAATACAGTTTTCCCGGAGCAACCCATACACGGTTTTTACATTCGCTGGGTGTCATGCACTTAGCGGGACGTGCGTTCGATTCAGTTTTTCGCTCATTTAAATTTTCGAACGAAGCAGCAAAGTCGCGCTTGCGACGAGCCTTGCGACTCGGAGCTCTACTTCATGACATCGGTCACGGTCCGCTTTCTCACACCACCGAAGATGTCATGCCGAAAGTTTCCGAGCTCGACATCAAGGCGTACTCGGCGCGTGAACGCGGGCATGCAATCGATCCGTCTCGCAAAGCGACTCACGAAGATTATTCGATCAAGATGGTCACCGATTCGGAGCTAGCAGCGTGCATTGCAAAGTCGTCGAAAGACCTTACCGGACTTCACATCGCTTGCTTGATCGATCGGGGATTGAAAGCTCCGGATGATTTTTTTAACGATCAGGGACTCGATTTCCGACCGATCCTCTCGCAGATCGTATCAAGCGAGATGGACGTCGACCGTATGGATTACCTTCAGCGCGACGCTTATTTCTGTGGCGCTAACTATGGCAGCATCGAGCTTGATTGGTTGATCGGAAACCTGACGTTTCATGAAACCAAAGGTAAGATTCACTTGGCGCTGAATCGTCGTGCCCTTTACACGTTCGACGACTTCCTCATTTCTCGCCATCACATGTACCTGATGGTTTATTTCCACCATAAGAGCATTATTTTTGAAGAGATGTTGCAGCGCTATCTGCATTCTTCAGAATGTACGTATCACCTTCCCGCAGATCTCGCCGGTTACTTGCGGTGTTCGGACTATTCCCTCTATGAACATTTGGCGTCACAAAAAAACCAATGGGCGAAACGTATCGCCGACCGACGACCTTTCCGAATGCTCACAGAGATTCATGCAACCGAGGCGACTGCGCGTCCCAAGAAGATTTGCGATTCGTTGAAGGCGGAAGGAATCGACACCATTCATTCAAGTTCCGCGACACGACTTTCGAAATATCATGCGACTCAAGATCAGGAAGCGTTTCCGATCTTTGTTGTTGATGAATACGATCAACGCGAGAAGCCGGTTCCAATCGAAAAGGTAACTCGAGTATTTCAACAGTATGAAGAGACGCGAATGATCGAACGAATTTACGTTGCCCCCGAAATGTTCGCGCGCTCGAAAAAAGTCGTCGCTGACAAGAAGCTGTAGGGGCAAATGCCGTCAAAATTGAAACACAAAGTTGGCGACAGCGAATCCGTCACGGTGACAATCACCGATGAAATGGTTCGCGCATTTGCGGCACTTTCGGGAGATGACAATCCCGTACATCTCAACGACGAGTTCGCCGCAAAGACCCGGTTCGGCAAACGAATCGCACACGGAATGCTTTTAGGTGCGCTGCTCTCGCGGGTTGCCGGAACAAAGATCCCTGGGCCCGGCACAATCGTGATCAGCCAAGATATCAGATACAAAGAACCGTGCTATATTGGCGATACGGTCACAGCGGAAATTAAAATTTTGCATGTGAGAGCCGACAAGCCCATCGTGAAAATCGCAAGCCGTGTGACCAATCAGCACGGCGGGATTCTTATTGATGGCGGGGCTATTCTTTACTTCGATCCTGTCGAATGACCTGGATGTCTCGTACCGAGTGTTTTTGAAAGCTGGTTCAACTCGTTCATTACCTCTTGATAGTCATCTTTCGTACGCAGGCGGCCTTGAACACCGTATTCACCGTCATTCAACTGACGAATCAAACGACGGATCGGAACCATCGGTCCGACCAGACGATGCGTGAGGATGATACCTAGCGAAACAGAGATGATTCCGAAGAGAATCGCGACGGTGATTGTCGTGAACGTTGCCGTCTTGAGCGACTGTTGGATTGCGCCGATCACTTCGGGCTCGATGCGATAAACAATTGCGAGCGTCGCGATCATATCTTCAAGCGACAAAAGGAAAAGCAGGAAGACTGCGCCCATCATCACGAGCGTCATTCCCACGAAGTAAAACGAGTACTTCAGCTGAAATTCCGGTCGGAGAAGAATGTTCTTCATCGAGCGTTGATTTCGGCTGCCCTCGGGCGTCGGCGTGTTCTCCATTGCAGATTCCGTATTGCTCGCGCTCATTTGGTTATTTCTCCTGCCCTATTGTTCATGATTTTAAATTCGTAAGCGACCTTTTTTCGCTGGCCGATAGTCGAGATTCTTGAGCAAGATAGTTTCATGACATTACGAAGCAGTTTTTCAGGATTCGCGGTGGCAGCGATTGTTATGTTCGGAGTTCAAGCGAAGGCGTTCGTTGAACTCAACGCCTTTTACTTCTCCGAAACCGAGGCGACGGCCGCGAATGCGACGTCGAACCGAACATTTCTTGAAGGAACACTCGGCTATCGCATCGATAAAGCAGGGCAGTATCTGGTGGGTTGGGGTGTTGCTTCGCATTCGCAAGCGGCCACGGCGACGACTTCCACGACTTACACGAGCCTTCAAATGGGACCGCGCTTCCTTTGGATGATTGATAAGGCGAAAAACTGGAGCTTTGGTTTCGCCTACTACATCGTTACGACGGCGACTTATGACGGTGGCACGGGCGCCGAGACTTGGAAGGGTACGGCGATGCACTTTGATGGCGGATACAACCTGCCGGTGAGCGAAAGTACTTATCTCGCTGTTCGACTTAACTATTCGTCGGCGAGCTTCACCGAGAAGCTCATTGGATCGACAACTTACTCGACGGTTGCCTACACAAAGACGTTCATTTATCCGAGCCTTGCGGCGATCTACATTTTTTAGAGTTATTCGCAGAAGGCGAGTTCAGTCGGATCCGTCACAGGGGGATTCAGTTTCGCAAATACAATGGCATCGATGGCCTCTGCTTGCGTGATCGTGCCTTTGCGGAGTTCGTCGAATAATTCGAGTTCTAAGTTCCGTCTCAGTTGTTTTACGACCTTTGCTTCGGGCCAAAGGTTGTTCGCTTTGTTCGTTCCACCAAGTGAGAGCGGAATAAAATGATCGACCGTATATTCGCGTCGGCAGTGAGCGGGAACTCCGTAATTTTCGTAAATCTTTTTTTTGTCGTGGCTGCTTACGTTTCGTTGGCAGTAGGGAATTTTTCCCGAGTATCGATATTCGAGGAAGTCAGCATCGTTCGTCGTACAGAGTGAGCCGAAGGTGCTCGGACCCGGCGTCAGCGGGAAGTCTGCGAGTGCTTGGCTTGAGAGACCGACAGTCATCGCGAACAAAATCGCGGTCACGGTCACTGACTTCATACACCCTCCGTTGGCGTCGCGGCTCGAAAGCCGCTTCGTTGCTCGCGTCCGTGCAAGCTGGTGTGACTAGGGTATCGAAGTTCCCCTTCACGTAAAGATGAAATGCCTTCGATAGAGGCAAGGTCTAGGCGTCATCCGGGCAGGTGCTTCGTGCGAGGATCTACGGGAAAGCTCCGTTACATAAGACGAGTTCATCGAAAAAGCAGGAATCACTGCTACTTGTGGATTCGGCGGACAGCGTCTGTTTGCAAATTTAAGACGAAGAGGTGTCAAGCGTGTCGGCGTCCAGTTCGTTGACCGGTACCTCCTCGAACCGCTAAAAAACGAGCCATGGGATCGCTAAAACCTTTCGACATTTCACGGCTGGATCCCTCGTGGGCGGGCGTTCTCGGCGACGAGTTTGAGATGCCTTATTTCAAAGAACTCGAAGTTTTTTTAACGAAAGAAGCGAACTCTGGAGCGACGATTTTTCCAGACAGCGAGAATTGTTTCGCAGCTTTCAATGCCGCGAAGTTCGAAGACGTTCGCGTCGTGATCCTTGGTCAAGACCCTTATCATGGTGAAGGGCAGGCACACGGGCTCTGTTTTTCAGTGAAGAAGGGCGTTCGACCTCCGCCGTCGCTACTTAACATATATAAAGAACTCGAAGCGGATCTGGGCATTGCTCGAACGCGTGAAGGCGATCTAACGAAATGGGCTCAGCAAGGCGTGCTACTGCTGAACAGCGTGCTGACTGTGCGGGAAAGTGCGGCGGGATCTCATAGCAAACGCGGATGGGAGCAGTTCACTGACCGCGTTGTCCGCGAACTCAATAGTCGCCGCGAGAATATCGTGTTTGTTTTGTGGGGTGCCTACGCCCAGAAGAAGGGTGCCTTCATCGATCGAACGCGCCACTTCGTCATCGAGTCCGTCCATCCGTCGCCGCTCTCTGCTTCCCGCGGCTTTCTGGGAAGTCGACCGTTCTCGAAGATAAATAATTACCTAAAGAAGCACGGCGCTGCCGAGATTGACTGGCGCGTTAGCTAGGCGCTGCGAGTTAGGTACCTGCTTCCTTTTTGCACTTTCGAGCCAAAAAATGCAAAAAGGAAGCAGGTACCTAAAAGAACGGAGCTTCGTGTGAACTTCAGGATTTTCTCTCGTCTCGGACTTATGGCTTTTTCAACGCTTCTTGCGGTCGCACTTCTGGGAGCAACATCGAATGCTGCGCCTACAACGTTCGTTTATTGCTCGGAAGGAAGTCCGCGAACTTTCAATCCGCAGATGGGTACCGACGGTCCAACGTTCAACGCGAGCTCACGAACGATTTATAATCGTCTCGTCGACTTCGAAAAGGGCGGAACAAAAGTAATTCCTTCGCTCGCTTCGAGCTGGAGCGTTTCGAAATCGAAAACCGAAATCACTTTCAAACTTCGCAACGATGTGAAATTTCAGACGACGGCGTATTTCACTCCATCCCGAAATTTTAATGCTGACGATGTGGTCTTCACTTTCAATCGCATGCTCAAGGGCGATCACCCTTATCACAAAGTGAACGGCGGGGTTTACGAGTACTTCACTTCGATGGAGATGGATAAGCTCGTTAAGGAAGTAAAAAAAGTCGACGATTTCACTGTGATGTTCGTGCTCACTCGCCCTGAAACTCCGTTTCTTGCGAACATGGCGATGGATTTCGCTTCGATTCTTTCAGCTGAGTATGGCGACACGTTGATCAAAGCAAAAACGCTTGAGAAAATGGACCAGCAGCCAGTCGGTACAGGGCCGTTCAAATTCGTTCGTTACGAAAAAGACTCGCAGATTCGATTCGAAGCCAATGAAAATTATTTCGGTGGGAAACAGAAGATCGACAAACTTGTTTTCGCGATCACAATCGAACCCAACGTTCGTGCGCAGAAGTTGAAGCGCGGCGAATGTCAGTTTGTCGCAGAACCTTCAGTTCTTGATCTGCCAGCACTGAAAAAAGAAGCCGGCGTTTCGGTCCTCGAGCAAGAGGGACTCAACGTTGGTTATCTCGCGTTCAACGTCGAGAAGAAACCGTTTGGAGACGTTCGTGTTCGCGAGGCTATTGCGAAGGCTTTAAATCGCAAAACGTATCTCGACGCAATTTACCAGGGGCAGGCGAGCTTAGCGACGAACCCAATCCCGCCAACAATGTGGTCGTATAACAAGACTGTGAAGGACACGACGTTCGACGTCACCGCTGCGAAGAAACTTCTGGCGGATGCCGGGTTTCCAAATGGTTTCGAAACGACGCTTTGGTACATGCCGGTTTCGCGACCTTACAATCCAAACGCTAAGAAAATGGCTGAAATGATGCAGGCCGATCTTGCTACTATCGGCGTAAAAGTAAAATTGGTTACCTATGACTGGAGCACTTACCTAGATAAAGCTCGCAACGGCGAACACGATTTGCTGCTGATGGGATGGACCGGTGATAACGGCGATCCCGACAACTTCTTGGGAACGTTGCTGAGCTGCGCAGCTGTTAAGGGCGGTTCAAATTATTCGCGATGGTGCAATCCCGAGTTCGATAAACTTATCACTTCGGCGCGACAGTCTCCCGATCCAAAAACTCGAACAGATCTTTATATGAAGGCGCAGGAAGTTTTCAAAAAGGAACTTCCGTGGATTACGATTGCTCACGCGAAAGCGTTTAGAGCGATGGAAAAACGTGTGAAGGGATATTCGATGTCGCCATTCGGCACCGACTCTTTCGCAGGAGTCGGCGTCGACGCGAAGTAACGTCGAGCTCTGGTTTTAAGCTCGCAAATCTTTTAGCAAAGTTTTAGCCCAGTCGACTTCGTCGTCTGGGCTTAATTTTGCGAACCACTCTTCAGTGACCTTCAGTGCCGATGGAAACGCGCTCGTGGATGCGGACTTTTCAATCCGAGCAATCGTCTCGAACGCCAAGAAAAACTCCATCGCTGGCGCTTTGTTCGCTTCGCAAATCGCGAGAGCGAGTTTTGCGTGAGCACGCGCTTCATCAAATCGATTCGCCTTCAGGCAGGATTGAGCCCAGCGCCCCTCGGCGCGCTCGGTTTCGAGCCAAGTGCCGGCGATCTCCCAGTATTTGCGACCGGTTTCGGCCGCTAGCAACATAAGACCTTTTTGTTGCTCGGTGAGCATCGGTGTTTCTTCAAGACTTGCAGCCGTGTTGTTACCCGCCACTGCGAGCGAACGCGCGAGTCCGTCTGCACTGGCAAGCTCGAGCGAGCCGGCGAGCTCCAAAGCCTGCTTCAAGAATTTTTCAGAGCGTTCGCTGTCACGAACCGAAAGGGCTGAAGTTGCGATTGCCAAAGCTCGAGCGAGATCGCCGGGCGTGAGGCCCATACGATCTTGTGCCGGATCGAGCGTACCACCGCAAAGGCGAAACGCCGCAATGGCGCGAGATACAGCGAATTCAGCAGGAGTGCCCTTCGCATATTCGCTTTTTCCAATTTCGCGAAGTTTGCGTTCGCCCTCGGTAAATCGTTGGATGTGTTCCGAGTAGAGATGAGTGGTGAGGTGAACAAGGGAATTCACATCATCTGCTGAACGACAGAGAGCGATTCCCGCCTCGATCGATTCGGCCGTTTTGTCAGAGTCGTTTCCATGCTCTGTCCAGGCGTTACCGAGATATTCTTTAAATTCCATGAATTCCTCATAACACACCGGTTGGCTCGAGTGGGAAGATTATGCGAGAGTTGGGCCATGGTGTGGCGGATAATGATGGGCTGGGTTCGCGGTTCACGGCGAACGGTCGGGCAAGTGTTGGGAACTCTCGTCGGAGTCTCACTTGTCGCCTTCTTTCTTATTCGCGTCGTGCCGGGTGACCCGGTCACGCTCCTTATCGGAGAGCGCGGAGCCTCGCCTGAGGCGATTGCCGAACTCAAAGCGCGGGTGGGTCTCGACCGACCGTTGATCGAACAATATTTCAAGTTCGTTACGAACGCTCTTCAGGGAGATCTCGGCACTTCGATTTTGTCCGGTCGCCCCGTACTGACAGAATTTACCGAGCGCTTAACAGCAACCGCAGAGCTTGGTGTCACGGCGCTGATTTTGGCGGTGCTTATCGGAATTCCGCTCGGAATTTTCGCAGCACTGACTCGAGGCAGATTATTTGACCGAGTCGCGATGGGAATCGCAGTCACGTTCTATTCGATGCCCATCTTCTGGTGGGGCTTGATGGCGATTTTGATTTTCAGCGTGAAGCTAGCTTGGTTGCCCGTGTCGGGAAGAATCGGAATCGAATTCGACGTCCCGTTGAAATCGGGTTTGCTCTTATTGGACACCTGGCTGCAAGACGGCGCGGACTTCGGTATGAAGTTCGCTGCATTTCGGAATGCGCTTCTGCATTTGATGTTGCCCGCCATCGTTCTTGCGACAGTTCCATTGGCAGTCATTGCGCGGATGACTCGATCGAGTTTGCTTGAAGTGTTGGGCGAAGACTACGTTCGCACAGCAAAATCAAAAGGACTTTCTCACGCGCGAGTTGTCGGCGTACATGCACTTCGAAACGCTTTGATTCCGGTGGTGACTGTTATCGGACTGATGCTAGGAACAATTCTGACTGGCGCGATTTTGACCGAGACTATATTTTCTTGGCCAGGGCTGGGGCGTTGGTTAGTTTCTGCGGTCTTGCAACGGGACTACCCGGTTATTCAAAGCGGAATTCTTTTGGTGGCTCTCGTCGTTCTCACTTCGAGTCTGATTGTCGATTTTCTGTACCGATTGATTTCTCCTCGTTTGAGAGAGTCGACGTGAAAAAAACCGCGCGAGTTCAAGTCATTGGCAGATGGATTAAAAGCGATCCGCTGGTCGCGCTTTCGCTTTTCATTCTAAGTGTGATGGCGCTCGCAGGATTTCTTTCACCATGGCTAGCTCCGTACAATCCCGCGCAAACTTTTGAAGGCGCTTATTCATTGCCTCCGTTTTTTCTTGAGGGCGCAGATCCGCGATTCTTTCTTGGAACTGATGACGTCGGTCGTGACGTCTTTTCTCGGCTGATGCACGGAGCACAAGTCTCGATGCTCGCTGGTTTGTCCGTTGCAATCTTAAGCATATTCTTCGGTGTTGCTCTCGGCGCCATCGCTGGCTGGCGCGGCGGTTGGACCGAAACAATTATTCTTCGCGTGATGGACACGATGATGGCTTTGCCGTCCATCTTGCTAGCGATCGTGGTCGTCACGATCTTAGGGCCAAGTCTTGTGAATGCCGTCATCGCAGCAAGTGTGACTGCGATACCGGGAATCGTTCGACTCGTGCGCGCTTCGATTGCTGAAGAAAAACGAAAGCCGTATGCGTTGTCGTCGCGGCTCTATGGCGCTAGCGGAACACGAATCGTACTCCTCGATCTGATGCCCAATATTCTCGCGCCGATTTTAGTTCAGGCGACACTTGGCTTCGGAGACGGAATCTTGAACGTCGCCGCACTTGGATTTCTTGGAATGGGTGCGAGACCACCAATGGCCGAATGGGGAACGATGCTCGCCGATGCGCGGGCATTCATCGAAAGTCATCCGTGGCTGGTGACGGCGCCGGGCTTGTGTATTCTGATTGTTATCCTCTCGTTCAATATTCTTGGCGATCACATGCGAGATCGATTCGATCCGAAGCTTCGCGCCCGTAAGGTGCAGAGTGGCGAGGCCGCGTGAATCCCGCAAAACTCGAAATAATTAAGCTCGGTATTCGGTTTGGTCCGGGAACTCCGGTGCGCGATGCAAGTCTCACCGTCGAGCCTGGCCAAAGCGTTGGCATCGTCGGTGAATCTGGTTCTGGAAAATCACTAACGTCGCTTGCGATCATGGGGCTCCTGCCAGTGCACGCCGAGGTGACTGGACAGATTCTTTGGAACGGCAAAGACCTGTTAAAGGCGTCTGCGAAAGAGCGAAGAGAAATTCGCGGTCGTGAGATCGCAATGATTTTTCAAGATCCCATGTCGAGTTTGAACCCGTCGTTCACTGTCGGCTTTCAAATCGATGAAGTCTTGCGTTTGCGTCTTGGCATGCAGGGACAAAGTGCGCGCCACGAACGCGGACTGCAGCTGCTTCAAGAAGTCGGCTTGCCCGCACCCAGCGAGCGCTGGAACGCATATCCACACCAACTGTCTGGCGGAATGAGTCAGCGTGTGAGCATTGCAATGGCACTGGCAGGAGAACCAAAACTTTTGATCGCCGACGAACCGACAACAGCACTCGACGTCACCGTACAAATGCAAATTTTAGAATTGCTTGCACGACTCAAACGTACGCGCGGCATGTCGCTGATGTTCGTCACGCACGATTTAGCGGTGGCGTCTCGTGTCTGTGACGACGTTGTCGTATTTTACGCTGGATGCACTGTTGAACGTGCGCCTGCCAGTCAGCTCCTCGTAAACCCACGGCACCCCTATACTCAGGCCCTGCTTCGCGCACGACCGCAAATCGGTGATACCGCGCGTACACGACTTCAGTCGATTGAAGGTTCGGTGCCGCGAGCGACTGAACAGATTCGGGGTTGTGTATTTGCTTCGAGATGTAAGAAGGTGTTTGATCGATGTCGACACGAAATTCCGGCGCGTTATCCCTATCGCGGACTGTCGGGGACATCAGAGCCAACGACATACGCGAGTTGCTTTTTATTAGACGAGAAAAATGTTCGGAACTTACCAGGAGAATTGAAATGAAAAATGCATCACAAGTTTTGTTCGCTATCGCCACTGTCGTACTCGTCACGTCGACCAGCGCTGTTTCATTCGCCGCGGGAAAAACAACCGCTGATAAAGTAAAAAAAGAAACGGTTGAAGCGGTGGATGCGGCCGGTACTTACGCTGGTGAAAAGAAAGAAGAGTTCGCGGCTCGAATGAAGGGCAACCTCGATCAGCTCGATCGCGAGATCGAAGAGTTGAAAGCGGAATCGCAAACCAAATCTGTCGAAGTTCGAAATGCGACTAAACGAAAAATTTCTGAGCTTCAGGCAAAACGCGACCTCGTAAACAAGCGTTATGCCGAACTGGAGAAATCGACGGGCAAGGCTTGGACCACGATGAAAACCGGCGTTGAAAAAGCGTGGGGCGATGTGCGCAACGCCTATGGCGAAGCGAAATCGGAACTCTCTTCAAAGAAGTAGTCATTGAGCGAAATCGTACTGCGTGCCGAAAATTTGACGAAGTCCTACCGGGTGCCGGGCGGTACCGTTCGCGCTGTACGTGGGGTTTCGCTGAAACTCGAACGTGGAAAAACGCTGGCGATCGTAGGCGAAAGTGGTTGCGGTAAATCGACCCTCGCTCGACTGCTCGTCGGCCTCGAATCTCCCGATACGGGTGAGATGTTTCGCGAAACGCTCGTACCGATGGTTTTTCAGGATTCGTTGGGATCATTGCACCCTCGGCGAACAGTCAGACACTTGATCGTCGAACCGATTTTGATTCGCGATAAAAAGATTCGTCTAACGGCCGAACATCACGACACGGCCAAAGCACTCGCGAAATCTGTCGGTCTGTCGGATGAATACTTAGACAGTTTTGCGCATGAACTTTCCGGGGGTCAGCGCCAACGCGTCAACATCGCGCGCGCATTGGCGCTCGAGCCATCAGTCATTTTGCTCGACGAACCAGTGTCGGCCCTGGATGTTTCGATTCAAGCGCAAATCCTTAATTTACTCGTCGATCTTCAGGCGAAAACGAAACTTTCGATCGTATTCATCTCGCACGATCTGTCGGTCGTTCGGCACCTTGCGCACGATGTTCAGGTTCTTTATCTCGGGCAAGTCGTTGAAGAGGGGCCTGTTGAGCAAGTGTTAAGCGCACCGCTGCATCCGTACACACGGGTTTTGCTTGAGAGTGATCCTTCAAGACCGGTCGACACCACTATCGGTTTTGCGCGAGGCGAGCCTCCTTCTCCTTACGAGGTGTTACCAGGATGTCCCTTTGCGACCCGTTGCCCACGCGTCGAGCCACCGTGTCACGAGATTCATCCTGCGCTTACGAAGGTATCCTTGAAAAGTGCAGGATCGCAGTCGGTTGCTTGTCTACCGGTCGTCCGCGAACTACAAAAGAGAGATGCGAAACCGCCTTCACTTTCTTAACAACCTAGATGCGAGAAAAACGAGTGCGTTGTCGGATCCGACGACGTCGATCGTGATTTTTGATCGCAGGCTTTTAACTGCCGTTCCTGGTTTTCGAAAATGGTTGAAGCATTATCCAAACTCGTTCGCGGTGAGCGCAGGCGAAGGGCTCAAGTCATTAAAATCGTTTGCGCGTGAAACCGAACGAATCCAACGCTCCGTCGGAGAAACCGTTACGCGTCGTTGGACTGTCATCGCAGTCGGTGGCGGATCCATCGGCGATTTCGCAGGATTCTTTGCATCAGTTTACAAACGCGGACTGGGACTGATTCACATACCGACAACATGGCTCGCAGCGATCGACTCGAGTCATGGCGGAAAAACGGCGCTCAATCTGTCCGGTGCGAAAAATCAAATCGGCTCGTTTTATCCTGCTTCAGACACGATCCTCATTCGATCGGTGCTGATAGCGCTGCCACCGGAAAATATTGAAGACTCGCTCGGCGAACTTTTGAAGATCGCTTTGCTAGATGGCCGTGCTTGGACCAAAGGTTTGAAGATGCCATCAGGCGCTCGCAAAGCAAAAGCAGCGTGGTTGTGGCGGAAGCTGCCGCATGCGATCGACTCGAAACTTCGCATCGTTCGTCGCGATCCATTTGAAACTCGCGGTGATCGTCAACTTTTAAATCTTGGTCATACCTTCGGTCATGTACTCGAAGCGGACCGAGGAATTTCTCACGGACGAAGCGTTGCGCTCGGACTTCTGTTTGCGCTCGAGTTTTCGGAAACGACTATGGCTCTTTCGCACAACTCGGCGGACCAGATTCGTCGCTGGCTTTCTTCAAACAGCATCGACCGTACAAAGAGTTCAGTTCGTGTTCCAAAAGCGGCTGCACGCAAATTACTTCGCAGCGATAAAAAGCGCGCGGACGGTCACTCTGTTTGGTTTATCGTCTTGCGCAGATTCGGAAAAGCCGAGCGTCGGCGCGTCGACGTCGAACAAATCTTGGAAGTCGCAGACACGAACGGGTGGCTTCGATGATTCGCGTTCGAAGGCCCTTTATTCTCGCCGGAAAAATACCGCCTTCGAAGTCTTGGCTGAACCGTGCGCTGATCCTGCGGTCCTTGCACCCGGATATTCTTATTCTCGAATGGGAGCCAAGCGAACTCGATGGCAAAGACGTCGCACATCTTGAACAAGCTTTGCGTCTGTTCGGTGCCGGTGGAACCGAATTCGACGTAGGGGAATCGGGAACAGGACTACGTTTTCTTGCTGCACGTTTATCTGTCGAGCACGGACGATTCAAAATTCACGGCTCGCGAAAGTTATTAGAGCGACCGCACGCAGAACTTTTCAATGCACTCGCTAATCTGGGAACCACGGTAAAAAGTCTGGATGCCGAAACTTTGGAACTGACCGCAAGCGGTTGGCCTTTAAGACCGATTTCAATTGAGGTCGATACAAGTCAATCGAGCCAATTCGCCTCCGCGCTGTTGCTCGCGGCGAGTGTGGCAAAACACGAGTTCGAATTAAAAACCACCGGGGAAATGCACTCGATCGGTTATCTCGACATGACGCGCTCGATGGTTGCGGCAGTGAAAGCGGGACGAAAGCGTTTTGTTGCGGAAGCGGATGCGAGTTCAGTTGCGACCCTGGCAACGATCGCAGTCGCAGCTTCTTTCGCTTCCGCTCGACAGGCGCGTTTGCGGCTCGCAGCGCAAGGTATTGCCGCCGATGAAAACGAAATTACGCAACGGTTGATGGTCCTCGAAACGAGTGTCGCAAAAACTTTGCAACCAGATCGTGCGGTCTTCGATCATCTGCGCTTGATGCGTAGCTCGATGGGACTTCGCGCGATCGAAGCAAATCTCGGCGCGACTCCTGACTTGTTTCCTTGCATGGCGGCTCTCGCGGTCTTTGCGAACCGGCCTCGCGGCGACGGCTCGACCACTTCAAGATTTTTCGGGGCTCCACACTTACGTTTGAAAGAATCCGACCGCATTCGTGGTGTCGCAAGACTCCTAAAACTTTGTGGGCTTCAGTATCGCGAACACGACGACGGAATCGAAGTCGACGGCATCACACCCGGAGCCGAGGAGCATTTTGCAAAATTGCGTCGCGACGGACTGACCTTTCAATTTGATCCTGAGCAAGACCACCGCCTCGCGTTCGCAGCTGCCGTTCTCGCCGCAGGCGGAATACCGGTCGAAGTCGCGAACTCACACGGACTTGCACGCGGAGTTGTCACAAAAAGCTTTCCGCAGTTTTGGACGCTGATCGAAGGCGATTCGCCAAGAGTTGCGTTGATCGGGCATCGCGGTGCTGGAAAAACCGAGGCTGCTCGTCGCTGGGCGCACGCGCTGGGCGCACGCGCAACGATGATCGATCTTGATCGCGAAGTCGAACGGCTCGCGGGACGATCAACACGAGAAGTTTTCGATGACCTGGGCGAAACGGAATTTAGATGGTTCGAACGCCAAGCGTGGCGCGAGGTCGACATTGAAACGCGAAACAGCGTCGGAGCCGTGATCGTCGCTTGCGGCGGCGGATTTGATCCGTCAAACATCGACGATTCCTGGACAAGACTGTGGTTAAGGCGGCAGACAGATACCGATGGCCGAGTTTTTTTCGATCGTCCTCGGCTTGATACAGATCTCGACCCACTGACCGAATCGGTTGTTCGCGTGAAAGATCGTGAACCGAGATTTTCTTCAATGTCCGATCGCGTCCTCGAACTCGCCGAAGGTGAAAACGATCCTGTTGAGAAATCGTTCCTCGCAGATTTGTTCGATCAGGCGGGTGACGATGAACAAAGTGGCATTGCAAACATAGGTGGCGTCGTTACCTTGGTACGGGGTCAGGCGATTCCTGAAACTTGCGAACGACTTTTGCGCTGGGGAGTTTCGAAGATCGAAATTCGCGACGACTTTTGGCCGCCTTCGGAAAATGCAGCGGCATGGAAGTTTTTTGAAACTCTTCCTGCAGACCGCTTAATCCTGAGTATTCGAAAAGGCGCCGAGACACAGGCTCTCGTTCAGATTATTTCCCAGTGGCCAAAGTCGGACTTCGGAGAACTCACTGTCGATTGGCCTTTGAACCATGGAACAAAAATGCCTGCGCAGCTGTATGCAGCTGCATGTTCGGGGAAGATCGGACTGATCGTAAGTGTGCACGGGCCGAATGAGAACGTTCTGCGTGACCAGCTTGTCGCAGTTGAAAAGCGCTATGCAGAAGTTCCTCGCTTCTTAATGAAAGCGGCGCTGGACACGGCGGATTTCAAAGAACTTAGAAACTTTCATGAGTGGATGATGGAGTCCCCGAAGACTCGAGTGTTTCTGCCAATGACGGCCAGAAGTACGAACGCCCGCTGGTCATGGTATCGGGCTTGGCTCGGACCTCAGGCCCCTCTCAACTTCTGGCGTGAACGCGACCGATCGATCGGCGATCAACCGACGTTCTCGCAGTGGTGGCGCCGTGGTCGTTTTCAATCCAGAAATTTTGCAGCGGTCATCGGCGATCCGGTTCGACATTCGCGAACACCGCTCGAGCACGATGCCTTCTTTGCAGAACGACGAATGCCGATCTTCGCGATTCCCTTACGACGTGAGGAAGTGGCTTTGGGGCTTCCGATGCTCATTGAAATGGGATTGAAAGCGGCCGCAGTGACGGCTCCGCTGAAAGAAGAAATTGTCGGCGCGCGAGCGATCAATACGCTCATGATCGTAAAATCCGGAATGACGACAACCAATACGGATAACGTCGGATTTCAAAAACTGTGGGATGAGGCCGAAGAGCTGCGCGCGCGGATGAAAATTGAACCGCACCCGCTAGGTCGTGGTGTCGTTGTCTGGGGCGGCGGCGGCGTATTGAGTTCGATCGCTCACGTTTTGCCGGACGCGACTTTTTTTAGTGCTTCAAAGGGGAAACCGCGCGAATCCCAGACAATCAACGGCGAGACCGGGAAGCTCGGGATTTCAAAACCCGAGATCCTCGTATGGGCTGCGGGGCAAGAGACGGGCGCGTGGCCACCGGATTGGAAACCGCGCTTGATCATCGACTTGTCGTATACAGAAAATTCAATGGCTCGAGTGATCGCGTTTGAGACTGGTGCTCGCTACGTTTCAGGTCTATCAATGTTCAAAGCGCAAGCGGCCGCCCAGCGCGAATTTTGGTTAGAATGCGAGCGACAGTCATGAGTTCAGCGAACACATTCGGACGGTTCTTCAGCGTGACGACGTTCGGCGAAAGTCACGGCGCAGGTCTTGGTTGTGTCATCGACGGCTGTCCCGCAGGTGTTTCGATCTCGATAGAAGAAATCCAAGCCGCACTCGACAGACGTAAACCTGGTCAGAACGCTTGGACATCGGCTCGAAAAGAAAACGACGTAGTTGAAATTTTGTCGGGCATTCATGAAGGCAAAACTCTTGGAACTCCGATTGCGGCCTTCGTGCGAAATCAAGATGCTCGTTCTGAAGATTACGGTGAAATTGAAAAAGCGGTGAAAGCCGGAAAGACCCCGCGTGTGGGGCACGCCGACGACCAGTGGCATCTAAAATTCGGACATTCGGATACACGCGGAGGCGGTCGCGCTTCGGGACGGGAAACTCTTGCGCGCGTCATTGCAGGAGCGATTGCGAAAAACGCAGTTCGCGCGATGGCCTCTGAGATTTGTGTGATTGGTTTTACTAGCGAAATTGCTGGCATCGCGGTCGATCTCGAAGAAAGATCCGCTCTCTTAACGAGCGCAGAAGAATTTCCGGCGGATGCGTTTCCAGCGCGACTTCCATCGCTCTCGAAATCAAAAGAAGTTGAGAAGAAACTCGTCGCCGCCGTGAAAGACGGAAAGAGTTATGGCGGCATCGCCGAAATCGTCGTGCTGAATACGCCGGCAGGATTGGGACAACCAGTATTTCACAAATTGAAAAGTGATCTCGCTTCGGCGTACTTTGGCGTGGGGGCTACGGCCGGAGTCGAAATCGGTGATGGTTTCGGCGCAGCTTCGGCTGAGGGAACGGCGTTTCATGGCGATGCGAGCGCGACAGATTCGACACATTCGCGCTATGGCGGAATTCGCGGCGGCATTTCCACAGGGGAACCGATTATCGCGCGTGTCGCTTTCAAGCCGACTTCGACGGTCATGGATCTCGCCAAGAAGGGTCGTCACGATCCCTGCATTGTTCCGCGAGCACTTCCGGTTCTCGAGGCGATGACCTGGTTAGTTTTGTGCGAGCATCTGCTCTGGCAACGGGTCGATAAAATCTAGTTCGCCTATCGGCTCAACAAAATCTAGTTCGCCTATTCGAGGAATGCGGTGAAGCCGTTAATTTTTTCGATTATGACCGGCTTTTTCGCGTGCTTTTTAAGAGCCTTTTCCTTATCGGCGTCGAGTCGGTCGCACCGCAATTTTTGAACTGCGACCTCGATCTGTTTTCTACGAGCTTGATCGTAGGGTTCTTCGCCGCCGTAATGCTGACAACTTTCCATACGACGAAGAAGTGCTACGACGTCTTTCGGGAGACCTTTGACGTACGCATTTACTTTTTCATCCCACGGTGTGATTGCGGCGTGGGCAGAAACAGCGAGCAGGCAAATCAGACCGACAGAAATCGTTTTCATTTATCTCCGGCTCTAGCGTGTGTAAGAACGGCAACGCAGGCGAACGCTGATGTGGTTTCCGGCACCGTCGCCGCCGTCATTGAAGCTGCCGATTGCAACTCCATTTTCGCCTTTGCCCATGCCGATCCCCGTTTTCTGCGCAGCAAGCAGGTCGGCGTTGTCTAAGCTCATAGGAAGAATCAGCCGGAAGTCTTCGGCTAGAAACTCTTGGTTCCCGATGTAGGGACTTCGTTTGGTAACGATTTCGGTACCGACCACCGATTCACCGTTGGCCTGAAGATGTTCGCTGAAACCTCCGCCACTTTTCGCGTTCACCGTGAGATCTGCCAATTCAGAGTCCGATACGATTGTAGCAGTGATAACGGGACGGCGATCATGACCGTAGGTATTCCAGCATTTCAGAACATCGGCGTGGGCCGCACTCGAAACGGTCGCAAAGATAAGCGTTAAGAAAGTTTTCATAAGATTAAATCCCCCAAGTAATGGAGCGATGGCTATCTCAGCTCGCTATGGGCTGCAAACAAAAGCTTTTGCTTGGTGACCAATTCAAAGTGGGCGTTCTGGTATGTGGCGCGATGCGAAACCATTGCGGAAGCGATTCGCGTCAAAATCGATGACCGTCAACTGCGTGACCGATACCCTCGTCGCATGGAAGTGATTTTCGAATTTATTAAGCTGCTGATTCAAGACATGCCGACCGCACTCGAAAACTTGAGCAACGGAATGGGACCTTGGTTCTATGTCGTTCTTTTCCTGATCGTTTTTTGCGAAACGGGATTAATCGTGACTCCCTTTTTGCCGGGAGATTCGCTGTTGTTTGCGGCGGGCGCAGTGTGCGCATTGCCCGGAGCGAATCTCAACGTCTACCTGCTCGGCTCGATTTTATTTGTGGCGGCGCTCGGTGGCGACACCGTGAACTACAATATCGCTCGCTGGGCCGAGAGACGCTTTGTTTCAACGGGCAGAATTCCCTTCGTAAAGCCTGAACACTTAGAGCGCACCAACGCGTTTTTCGTAAAGCACGGTGGCAAAACGATTTTTCTCGCCCGCTTTCTGCCGATCGTCCGTACATACGCGCCGTTCGTTGCAGGCGCGAGTGGCATGCGCCGGACCCGCTTCTACGCCTATAGCGTATTTGGCGCATTGACGTGGATTATCGTTTTCCTTGGACTCGGCTTCTCGTTCGGAAATCAGCCAGAGATTCGCGCTAACTTCAAGTACGTCATCTTAGCTATTATCGTGATTTCGGTGTTGCCGGCCGCATTTGAATTTATGCGCTCACGGCGCGCCGCAGTTTCGACGAGCCCAGAGGCCTAATCTGGCTTATCACCGAAATGCTTACATCAAAAAGCGTTCCGCGACCTCTCGGCGTGCTGCCCTCGTACGTTTCGAAGCAATTTAGTTTTCCGAGGGGAATTCGAATGAAACACACTTTTCTCGTGTTTGTGTCACTGATTTTAGCAACTTCTTCGGCTCATGCGCTGCAAATTAAGTCGAAGCTTCCCGAAAAATCGGCCGATTGGAAAAATATGGCGGTCGCTCTCTCCGCAGAAGACTTTGAATTCAACGCCGAAACGCCGCTTCCAGCCTCGGCGAAACTTCGAGTTTCTTCATATCCGATGAGTGCAGAAAGTATTGCGGCGGCCGCAATTGCCGTAGCCGAGAGCAACGACTTCAACCTGGAAATCGAAGAGCTTATGGCGAGCAAGAAGGAATACGTCACGAAGATGCTCGCGCCTCTTGGCGACGCCTAGGAAATCCACTTCCTCGCCGTCAAAACAGGACTCATGAGTGATGTGACCGAGAGCATGCGAAACGTCTGCATTCACTTCTTCGTGAACGTAACAAACGGCAAAACGCTCTCGATCTTTACCATCGAAGGGACGATGTAGAACGGCGTTAGTTTTGGACGGGAACTATCTGCTTCGAAGTAGCGACCGTAAATTTGATGTCGTCGGCCGAAGAAGTTCGGATGGGATTGTAAAGTTCCGCCGGTTCAAAGCCAGGTACGATGAATAACGAAGCGGTCCCCTTTTCCCCGGCTCGTCCATTGCTTGCCACGTACCGAGCCTTTTCACCGTTGGGTGTGATCAACGACAGAAACATTCTTCCCGCACTGTAAAACTCTAGTTCGAGTTCGTCGACCGCTTGCGCGGAAACGCCGTCCAAAGTGAGCGTTTCAACGTGATAGTGGCAGCTGGCGGCTGTGCCTACATACGTGCGCGCATGATGCGCAGTCGCAAAGACTTCAAGCCGACCTTCGTTGACGATGTCGGCTGCGCTGTAGATTGCCGTCGGACAAGCAAGAGAAGTGAGGGGTGCTTCGCGGTTTGGGGATGCCGGTGTCGCCACAGTGCCACCGCCTCGGGGAGGATCGACTGGATTCAAAGTGCCGCCACCCGCAGTGGCATTTTCAATAGTGGCGAATGTTCCGAGAAGAATAACGAGGCTGAGGAAAGTTTTTTTCATATTTGCTCCGTAGAAAATGTAAGTTCGTAAACGTACATCACTGTTAGGTAAATTCGCTTCGAAAGAACAGTCTTGCTTGTTTTCAAAAATGAAGCGTAATGAAGCGAATCGGCGCCGAGGTCCCTGAAGCCTTCTCAAAGTCTACCGGACTGTGCCTTTGTAAATGTAAGCGACACCGAATGTGACGGGCACGTACTCGATCGACGAGAAACGGCCCGTTGATCGCATCAGAGCCACGAATTCTTCGCGGCAAGGGAATTGAGACGACGAGTTCTGTAGATACTCGTACGCTGATTTCTGACCGGTGATCCAGCCACCAAGAGTGGGCAAAACTTTTTCAGAATACAATTTGTACGCTTGAGCGATTCCCGCGGCCTTCGGTTGACCGAATTCGAGGATCATCACTTGTCCGCCAGGTTTCACAACTCGTGCGAGTTCTGAAATTCCTTTTTTCGGATCCGCGACGTTGCGAATGCCAAACGAGATACTTGAGATATCGAAAGCCGCGTCCGCAAATGGAAGTGCTGTCACGTCGGCTTGAGAAAAAGCGATTTCGAGTCCGCGGTCATTAGCCTTCAGCGGCGCAGGAATCATCATTTCTTCGCAAAAATCCGTTCCGGTGACTTGTCCAAGCGGACCAACCATCGACTTGAACGCAATTGCGAGATCGCCCGTGCCCGTCGCGCAGTCGAGAATTTTATCTCCGGCTTTGGCTCCTGACCAATCGACAAGTTTTGTGCGCCAGAGATGATGAACTCCGCCCGACAAAACGTTGTTCGCTAAGTCGTAACGTCCTGCGATTTGAGAAAACATCGATCGGACTTTTTCAGATTCTGGTCGTCCAGCTGTAGGGCCATGGCCCGAAGTTTCACCCGTGTTCACAACGAAACTCCTGCTCGAGCGGTCTCTAAAGGCTGCGGTCGATACAGTGAACGTCCGACCGCACCTGCTACGGCCTCGACACCGATGACGAGCTTTTCGAAAGCCTCGTAATCAAGGGCTTGGAAGGCATCCGACAACGCCTGATCTGGACGAGGATGAACTTCGCAAATGATTCCGTCGGCTCCTGCGGCAATGCCTGCAAGTGCCATCGGTGTAACGAGCTCACGGCGACCGGTTCCATGCGACGGATCGACGATCACTGCGAAATCAGTATGCGCTTTGATCCACGCGACGGCATTGAGGTCGAGAGTGTTTCTTGTCGCCGTTTCGAACGTTCGAATTCCGCGCTCGCAGAGAATAACTTTATCGTTTCCGCCGCGAACGACGTATTCGGCCGCGTGAATCCATTCATCGATTGTCGCGGCAAACGCGCGCTTCAAAATAACCGGTTTATTTGTTCGGCCAAGTTCTTTTAAAAGTTCGTAGTTGTACATGTTGCGAGAGCCGACCTGAAAAAGGTCGACGCTTTCAACCATCATGTCGAGCTGACGGGGATCCGTGATCTCTGACACGAGCGGCATGTTTGCTTCTGCTTTTACACGAGCTAAAAATTCGAATGCAGGAGTTCCGATGCCCTGGAAACTTTCGGGACTTGTACGCATTTTGAAGACGCCGCCGCGTAAAAGAGAGGCACCGCGGGCCGAAACAGCAAGCGCAGTTTCGCGCAAATGTGTTTCACTTTCGATTGAGCACGGACCTGCGATAACGACAACCTCGCGCCCGCCGATAACTACCTGCCCAGTGGCTCCAAACTGAACGGTCACGGGCTTCGTTTTTAGGTTTGCCATGTCGTCCCCCACTTCGCGTCTCGCCATTTGAATTTAACAGTGCTACGCACAGTGTAACCGAGAGGGCAGGATAATCCCATGAACCCTCGGGCCTCACAAGAGGGAAACTTCACAATTCCGTGAAACAAGGTCTGGAGACGCGTGAACGAACAACGGGGAACACCACAAGAGTGGCTGGAGACCGGTTGGATCCTTGAGATTCCACGAGGTTTTTTGATTGGTGGAGGGACCCTTCGCCCTCTGACTTTCGAAGAGCTCGAGCGAGCCTCGTGCGCTGTGTGGGCTCCTGCATTCTTTCCCGATTCTTTTCAAAGCGTGGACCGCCCGGCAGTCCCGATGGAGTCGGTCTGGTCAGAAAACATTACTCGTGACGAACTTCTCGCATGGTTGTCAGGAACCGATGGCGACAGCGCTATGACTAAAATTTCATGGCGAGCCCCCGATAAAGCAGGTTTTTTAAAAGCTTTTGCGCGGATTCAACGGGCTTTTCGTGAAGAAGGTGTGAAGAAGGCCGTTCCGGCGATCTTTGCATCAGGCGTCGGAGCCACCGACGATCGCATCGAATGGATCATGAACCGTGTTCGCGCGGGCGTCACAGCGACTTCAAAAAGTGACCTTCGGTTGTACGGCATGTGGTCTGAAAAGGGCGGCTTCATAGGAGCAACACCGGAAGCGCTTTTCACCCGCGAGATCGACAACGTGACTTCGATGGCGGTCGCTGGAACTCGCGCGATTAGTTCTCTCGGCTACCGGCGAAAAGATCCTGCGGCTATCGCCGAGATGACTCAAGATTTTTTGAACGACCCGAAAGAACGCAACGAACATGACATTGTCGCACAAGACATCAAGACCGTTTTGGAATCGGCCGGCGCCACAGTCGAAAAGTCGCCGACGGCGGTTGAAAGATTCGGTTCGTTGTTTCATTTGGTCACTCACGTCGCGGCGAATTTCTCGAAACAAATGAAGATCAAAGAGCTTGTGACGGCTCTGCATCCGACACCGGCGCTTGGCGTTTCGCCTCGCGATCCGGAGTTAAAACTTCTGCGCGAAGTTCACGAACTTTGCGGCGATGGCATTGCCCGCGAAGGCTTCGGTGCTCCGTTCGTTGTAAAAAACGAAGAGCGTGTTGAAGCGGTCGTCGCCATTCGCCAGTTGCGTTGGACTTTTTCAGAAGGCGATCGCATTCGTGTCGTTGTCGGTTCGGGCGCGGGCATTGTTCCCGAAAGCGATCCGGAACGTGAGTGGAACGAACTAGAAGCGAAACGTCGAACGGTCATGCGCCTCTTCCGCCTTACGACGGAAAAACCAGAGCCCGTATTTTGGTCGCTCTCAATCTTAGAGAAACTGATTTCTTTCGGCGTCCGACATTTTATCGTCTGTGCAGGCGCGCGGAACGCACCACTGGTTGTCGCCGCTGAAGCGCTTCGGCAATCGGCTTCCGCTAGCGATTTTGGCGATAAGATTTGTGTCGAGTCGTTTTTTGAAGAGCGATCCGCCGCATTTTATGCGCTCGGGCTCGCGCGCTCGACCGGTGCCCCTGTCGCCGTGCTCACGACTTCCGGAACTGCGGCCACAGAACTGCAGGCCGCGATTGCAGAAGCCGACTTTTCAGGTGTTCCTTTGATCGCGGTAACTGCGGATCGACCGCGGCGCCTAAGAAAAAGTGGAGCTCCGCAATCTATTCCACAAAATGGAATCTTTGATCGATTCACCGAGTGTTCGTGGGATCTTGAAGAAGGCGATTTGCTCGAGGGCATGAGTGAACTTTCTCGACTTCAACCACTGCACATTAACGTTTGCCTCGAAGAACCACTGTTAGTCGATGCGGAACGGGACGGCGAACTGTTGGCTCGAAAGGCACACGAAGCGTTGACTAGAGTCCGTGTGCCAATGGCTCCGGCGCATTTGCCGCCCGCCGATCATTCGATTTCATTCGCAGCTTTGAATTCGCTGGTTACAAAACGCTCGGGATTAATTGCGATCGTAGGAGGCTTGGGCGCTACGGAACGTGAAGCTGTCGCGACATTTCTGCAGAGACACGGAATTCCGTGTTTGCTCGAAGGGCCCTCAGGGCTACGCGGAGATCAGCGATTGCGGGAACTCGAACTTTGCGGTGGAGAACGTCAACTTCAAGGCGTTTGTACTTCCGGAGAATTGCCGGCGCTGCTTCGATTGGGAAGTGTTCCGACAACTCGAGTGTGGCGTGATCTCGATGACTCAAACGTGACGACTCAAACGCTTTCGATTTCGTCTCTGCGTTTTTCAGGTTTGGGTCGTGGTCGATTTGTTTATCTTTCTGGCCCGGGAGAATTCGCAAAGTTTCTTCGCGAGGCAACTCCGAAGTCTGCGACCGCGAGCACCGCACTCGAAAAAAAGTGGCTCGAAGAAGATCGTCGAGCGAGTGCTCAGCTGAACTCGGTGTTATCGAAGCTGCCGAATTCTGAACCCGCATTCGTCCACGAGATTTCGAAGCTCGTGGCAGGTGGCTGCGATGTTTACGTTGGCAATAGTCTACCAGTTCGCTGGTGGGATCTCGTCGCTTCGCGAGATCGCGTCATCGCGGTCGATGCCAATCGCGGCGTGAACGGTATCGATGGGCAATTGTCGACTGCACTTGGAGTCGCGGCAGGACGCGGACGAGACTTGTGGGTCATTCTTGGCGACTTAACGACACTCTACGATTTGACTGCACCGTGGGCGTTGAAAACTGAAGCGCTGAAAAGTTTTGCGAAAAACGGAAGCAAGCTTCGCATTGTCGTCTTGAACAATTCGGGCGGGCGAATCTTCACGCGAGTTTTAGCGAAAGCTCCCGGCGGAGCCGCACCTTTCGAAAATAACCATGACCTTCATTTCGAAAAATGGGCCGCGATGTGGAATCTCGGCTACGCGCGTGTCACTTCGAGCACGGAACTCGGTACCGCAGTGAATCTGCCTGGCGCATTTACCGTTATCGAAGTCGTTCCTGATGCCGAACAAACGTCTGTATTTTGGACGGAGATTGCGACGTGATCGTCGTCGCACTTCATGGATTTTTCGGAGCGCCTGACGATTGGCGATCGGCGCTCAAAACGTTGAAGCCGGATTCCGTCGATCTCGTCACACCAGACATTGCCGTGTGGGCGACTCGTGCGGGCATTACGGACTTTGAAACTTTCAGTGCGAGTCTCAATCGTTCGGTTCGCTTGCTTTGCGAAGAATGTAACGAACCCGTCATCATCGCAGGCTATTCTTTGGGCGCGCGACTGGCAGCGTACTGCATGCTTGATGAACCGGATCTCTACCAAGCCGGACTTTTCATTTCGATGAATCCCGGAATCAAAGCCGGCGATTTTCAAGCGCGCCGAGATCGGGTCGCTTTCGATTCGACCTGGAGCGAACGCATGCGCCGCGACCCGTGGGAAAAAACGTGGAAAGCTTGGAACGAGCAAGAAGTGCTAAAGCCAGGCTCGCGTGCTCCGAAACGGGAAGAAATGCGATTGGTCACATCCGAAAGCGAAGTCGACGACGAGGCCGACAAAATGCGACGCCTTTCTGGTCGTCGTGAGGCTTGGGCGCGTGCCATGGATATTTGGACATTAGGTCTGCAGGCAGATTTGCGTAAAGACTTGGTCGACTGGGCCCAAGAAGAAGAGGGCCGTAAAATCACCCTAATGACCGGCACCGAAGACACAAAATTTACCGGCGTTACTAGCGATTGGCTGCGCGACCATAACGTTCCCGAGTCTATTCGCCATCGTACGGTATTAGGTGCCGGGCACCGGGTGCTTTTTGAGGCTCCGGAAGACGTCGTTTCTGAACTCTCTTCGCTTCTCTAGAGTTCTTCACAGTCCCTGTTAAACCTGCTAGGTCATGTCGCATGACTAAAAAACTTGGAATTCCAAAAGTTAAAAAGGCTTCAAAAGTCGTTGTGAAATCTGCTAGCAAGCCTGCGGCAAAAGTGGACTGGAGCAAGTCGACGATCAAGACTGCGGCCAAGTGGAAAGCGATGAAACCATCGCGCTTTAAAAAGTACACCGACATCCGTCTTGAAACCGACGGCGAAGGAATCGGCAAACTCACAATCAATCGCCCCGAAGTTCGAAACGCATTTAGACCTCACACGGTCAAAGAAATGCTCGACGCAATGGACGTACTTCGTGACGATCCAAAGATTGGTGTCATCGTACTGACCGGCCAAGGCGACATGGCGTTTTGTTCAGGTGGCGATCAGCGCGTTCGCGGTGAAGGTGGATACGTCGGTCAGGACGGAGTTCCACGACTCAATATTCTCGACATGCAGAAAGCGATTCGTTCGTGCCCGAAACCCGTTGTTGCAATGATTGCGGGCTACGCCATTGGCGGCGGTCACGTGCTGCACGTCGTGTGCGATCTTTCGATTGCAGCGGACAATGCACGCTTCGGTCAAACGGGTCCAAAAGTCGGTTCGTTTGATGGTGGTCTCGGTTCTTCATATCTCTCGCGAATCGTTGGTCAGAAGAAAGCACGCGAGATTTGGTTTTTATGCCGCCAATACGACGCAAAACAGGCGCTCGATATGGGATTGGTAAATACAGTTGTTCCTTTGAAAGAACTCGAAAAAGAAACCGTACAGTGGTGCCGTGAAATGTTGGCGTTGTCGCCGATGGCACTGCGATTCGTGAAGGCGGCACACAACGCAGATTGCGACGGACAAATCGGTTTGCTCGATCTCGCCGGAAACGCGACCTTGCTTTATTACATGAGTGAAGAGGGCAGCGAGGGTAAAAAAGCCTACCTCGAAAAACGTAAGCCTGATTTCTCGAAGTACCCACGCC
>JAYSYF010000355.1:0-3062 GCA_043716655.1 Bdellovibrionales bacterium
CAAGCGACCTTGCACCTCAAATCTATTCTGCAGAATCAGGCGTACCTCAAACCTCGATTCGAACGCGCTGGCGAAAGCCTCAAGGTTTGGCTGGGCTCAAAGACCAAGGTTTCAAATCTTCGCGTTGAAGGTGCCGACGGCGTACTCCACGCAGAGAAAAAACGAAAGATCGTCGACTTCCCGCTCGAGCCGGCAAAACTGAACGAGGTCGACGCGTGGGCCAACAGCGAGTTGCGCCGTCAAGGTTACGCTTGCTCAAAAATTGCAATCGAAGCACACGAGTGGGACTCGGAAGTTGTCGTCAAAGTAAATCTCGATACACAGAAAAAGGTCGGACAAATCGAAGTCGGTAACCTCGATGGCCTTCATCCCGAAGTCATGAATCGCTACCGGCCCTTTGGCGAAGGCGAGATCTATGACATTCGCAAAACTCAGATCATGACTTCACGCCTTCTAGGCGACGGACTCTTTCAAAGCGCTTATTTCAACGCGAAATGCCGAGGCGATCTTGTCGATTTGAAACTTGAAACGTCTGTCGGAAAACCGAAGATTTTTCGATTCGGCGTAGGAGCATCGACCGAAGAATTGCCGTTCGTCGATGGCTCATTCAAAAATGCACGTTTGGACAACGACGCTTCTTCTTTCACGGCGGTTCTACATGCATCGCCAAGAAAATATAGTTTCACGCTTGGTTCGGAACTCTATTGGATCCCCGGTTCAACTCGCAGCTTTTTTGGTCCTCGCTTCGAGATGGCGCGAAGGTCCGAAAGCGCCTACGAAATTAACACGGTAACTGGCGGCGCCGACATCGGCCGAAACTGGGATGCACATTCGATTCGATATGCTGGTCGCTGGGGTCCAACGCTGAACTATTCGAAACGAGTGAGTGGTGTCGGTCCGGAAGAAACTTTCTACCCGACTATCGACGCCTCATTCAGCGCCTTCAGTCACGTCTACGAATCGTCGATCCGCGATCAATACGAAGGGTGGACTGCCGAATTCTTCTATCGAGGACAAACGAAGGGACTCGGGTCAAAAGTCGACGTGAACCGTTATCGTGTCGACTTCAAAAGCTTATGGAATGTCGGCGCATTCTCGCCACCGCTTTTTATCATTGGAACTCGAATCGAAGCGATTGCCGTCGATACGGACGAGATCACTGGCCAGAACCGCGACCTTTTGCCCGTCGAAGACCGCATCTACCTCGGCGGCGACCAGAACTTGCGCGGCTTCGCACGACAGAGCATCAACAACGAACGAAACGGAGTGAAGCTCGGCTATTTAACCTCGCTTTATTTCGGCTTCGAGCTTCGTTTGATCGAACAGTTGCCCTACAGAATTCAACCGTTTTTACTTTTTGATGCTGCTCAGGTCGGTGATCAGCGCTTCACACTAGAGCGTCCGATTTTTGCTTCTGAAGGTCTTGGACTTCGTTGGGCTTCGCCGTTTGGAACTTTGCGCGGATCCATTGCCCGAGGACATGTCATCGACGGCGACGCGACAACGGCGGGCGTCGCTTCTAGCTGGGTTATTTTCGGCAGTTTTGGTCAGGAGTTTTAGCGATGAACACTCGAGCCAAACGAATCGTTCGGTTTTTGGCTTACGCCGGAGGAATTCTCGTAGGCTTGTGCCTCGTATTGCTGATCTCTGCGAGCATCGCTGTTTTTTGGGCGTACAGGAATCCGCTGCCAGCATTCAAATTTGTCGAGTCCCGTTTTTTACCGGAAGACCTCAAGGTGAATTGGGCAAAGGTTGATCTCGGTGGAAAACGGCTGGGCGGATTCGATTTTCTGATCGACCTAACTCTCGAGGACCTGCACATCACCAAGCAGTCACCAGGGTTAGACGTTCCGATACAACGCCTACATGTGCGCGCTTCAGTCTTTCCAATGCGTCGAAGTGCGCACGTCGAGCTGCTCGAAGTAGATGCGCCATCGCAAATTACATTTACCGCGGACGCGCCCAAAGAAAAAACTCCGGAAAAAAACCCGTTCGAACAAATTCAGAGCGTGCTCGGAATTCTTGAAATCATTCGCGATCGAGTTCCGATCGATGAAGCTAAAGCAAAGATCGCAAAATTCGTGTTCCAACCGGCGAAGGGCGAACCTCTTGCTATGTTGATCGAACTTACAAAGCCTGCTCACGAGCCTTTGGAAATCGTGTACGCGATGAACCTGCCCGGCGAAACCGCCACTGAAATATCCGCGGGTGCTCAACTCGATTTTAATCTCATGAAGACTGCGGCGCCATTCTTAAGCGGAAGCCTCAAGTTCAAAGGCGCAGGAATAGAAACCACGCAAGAAATCGAATTGGTCTCAGACGACACCCAAACGCTTCTTACTTCCGCCGGTGCAGTTTCATACAAAGCGAAAAAACTCGCACTCGTCTTCGATCCAAAACTTTCCGCTCGCTTCACCGCGAACGAAGCAACTCTAACTCTCGATGGCGGAGTTAAAGGTCTTCCTGGACCACTTGTCGAAGTTGAGAAGATTCACATTGAACTCAAGTCTCCACTCGAATCGGGTGCGGCATGGAGTGCACAACCTTCGAAATTCTCAATCACTGCTCCAGTTAAACTATTTTTCGTAAGTAAACCGAACCGAGCCGTGCTCGAAAAAGCATGTGAGTGTAAACTTCCAGACGTTTTGCAGGTGAAGGCCGGTGGAAATGTTTATCTCTCCACTCTGCTAGGAACCGGAGATCAAACCGAGCCGGCGCTCGCCTTAGACACCGAAGTGGAAGTTGAAACGGTCGACAATAAAATCGTGGCTCTCGATCTTAAAGGCGGATTAAAATTTGAAATTCAAAGAGGACCAGAGCGAAACAAATATCTGTTCGCGCCGCGACTCGACTGTCTAGCGACGGTTCGAAGCTTTAAAGCTCTCAAGACGTTTCTGGATGCGAACGGCGTGCTGATTCCGGCTCCGCTCGACATCATGGATGGTTCGATTCAGTTTCAGGCTAAGGGACCCGTCGCAACAGACGATAACGGTTCGCGATTTCCGTTAGCACTCGCGATTGATCTGACGTCCGCAGGCCAAAAAGTAAAAGTCGATACTGAC
>JAYSYF010000356.1:0-3060 GCA_043716655.1 Bdellovibrionales bacterium
GAAAGCTCGCTGCAAACATTCAGAACAAACATTAGTCCAGTATATACTTGTATATACAAATGTCAACTGACTGGAAACGGCGGTACTAGTACTTAGCTACAATTTGAAGCCCTGAATACTTCGTATAGCCATGAAGGCGAACGTAGTATTTGCCAGCAGCCGGAGCCGATACCGAACAGCTTTCGGTATTGCCGTTTCTAAAAGGTCGACAGTCGTAAACAGAGGCCGTCGGTTTTGCGCCACGCTTCGTATAAAGATCGGCATCGCCAGTTCCGCCGGAAATTTCGATCGTCAATAACGAAGCCCCTGCAGGTACTGTGACGACGTAGAATTTCTCGTCTCCTTTCGCGCCTGTGATCGCCTTTTGCGCAACTCCATTGGCGAGTTTCGAGACATCCGGCTCATCAGGCGTCGGCGTAGGAGTTGGCGTCGGTACCGTTCCACCAACCAAAAAGGATGTATTTAAAAGCAAGTTTGGAGAACCCGTTCCTGCGCCAGAGACTTTTCCGCCTGAACCCCCTGCCGTAATTTTCGACGCAACCTCGGCAGGTGACGCTGTCGGATGCGCGGCGAGATAAAGTGCCGCGACACCCGCCACATGCGGTGACGCCATCGAAGTTCCGCTGATCGTGTTCGTCGCCGTCGTCGAATTGAACCACGCCGACGTAATGTCAGAACCCGGCGCGAAAACATCGACGCAATTTCCAAAGTTCGAAAACGACGAGCGCGCATCTTGATTCGTCGTACTGCCGACCGTGATTGCAAGTGGAACTCGCGCAGGAGAACCGTTACATGCGTTCTGGTTTTCGTTTCCGGCTGCGACGACATACGTGACGCCTGAGAGAATCGACGCTTTCACCGCGTCGTCGATCGCCTGCGAAACACCGCCGCCGAGACTCATATTGGCAACTGCAGGTTTCACGTGATTGGCGGTGACCCATTCAATTCCTGCTACGACTCCGGAAAATGATCCGGATCCAGCGCAATCGAGAACTCGCACGCCGAAAATTTTCGCATTTTTCGCGACACCGTAAGTTGCACCCGCGATTGTTCCGGCAACGTGAGTTCCGTGGCCGTTGCAATCGGTCGAATCATTATCGTTATCGACGGCATCGAAACCGGAACTCGCGCGGCCTTGAAACTCGCTATGAGTTTTCAAGACGCCCGTGTCGATGACGTAAGCGTTCACCGCAACTCCGCCTTCAGGACTTGAATACTTCGTGTCGAGCGGAAGACTCGCTTGATCGAGGCGATCGAGTCCCCACGTCGCTGATGTTTGCGTGGAAGAGATAGAAACGCGGCCATCGCGTTCGATGTACGCAACTCGAGGATCGTCACGCAACGCTTGCGCTTGTTCATGCTCGAGTTCGAAAACTCCGCCGCGAATCGCTCGCGAAAATGTTTTTGTCGCAGCTGGGAGTCCACGAGATTTCGAGAGTGTGGTCATCGCCGAGTTCACGACTGAATGAGCACTGACTTCAATTCCAGTCGATGACCGCGATGCCATCATTTCCAACGCCGCCGATTCGACCGCCGGTTTAGATAAAACCACAATGTAGGCACCTGGTTCAGTCGATTCTGTTTCTGAGAATCGCGGCGAACAACCGACGAGTGTGAGTAGCGCAATTAACAATGCTGCGTTTGCGACAGTATTCAAGAATCCCCCTTAAGCTGAAGTGCCCTAAGGAAATAGACTTGAAGGAGTGTCGAAAAGGTTAACACCGCCGAGATAAAATTTCAGACTCGACTTACGTCGAGCGCGTTACTGAAAACGACGCGCAGAAATCCACGGCGGAATCTCGCGACCGAAAATGAGATCAACCAAAGTTTTTGCTGTATTGAACGCGAGTCCGATGCCGTGACCTGTATAACCGCCAGCAAAGAAGATCGATGGATCATCTGGAATAGAACCAACCATCGGTTCGCCATCTTTTGCGAATCCCATGAGACCACTCCAACGATGCGTCACTTTCGCATTCTGCAATTTCGGTAAGTAAGTCATTACGAAGTTATGCAAAGAATTTTGGATGAGCTCTGTTGTCTCGTCCGAATATCCAACTTCAGTTGCTTTGTCGATTTGTCGGAAACCACCGATCAACAATTCGCCCGTAGGAATCTGGCGGAAGTAGTCGAGATAGAAGTTCGCGTAGCACGGACCTTCCATGAATCGCGGAACTGGCTCGGTCATCAGACATTGCGCGCGTGTCGGATAAATTTTGTCTTTGAAGTACGGGTGCATGATCGCCGAGTAACCGTTCAAAGCCAGAACGATCATCGAAGTTTCAAAGTCGCCACGATCCGTTTTCACAACCTTCGTACCATCTGGCAAAGTCTCGACCTTGTACGCTTCTGTCTGCTCAAAGACTTTTGCATTGATCTTCGACTGTATGGCTTCGAGAAGCTTCACTGGATTCGTTGAAGCATCCCCAAGATATTTAATGCCGCCTACAAAACCCTGCGCACCAAGGCGCTTCTCGACGCCCTTGGCATCGACGATCTCAGTCGGGATGTTCAGGCTCGTCATAATATCGGCGCACTTCTTCAATTCATCGAATTCGTTTTCTTGAGCTGCAAGCGAAAACGCGCCGTCGTTCTCAAATTCCATCTTCACTTTGTCGCCTTGAACAATTTCTTCTTCGAGCAAGCGCAAATTGGTTTCAGAGAATTTCCAAATGTCGGTGGCTTGCTTTAATCCGTGTTTGTTGATCATGCGGTTGAAGTGTTCCACCGATCCACACGTAACAAACCCTGCGTTACGTCCCGATGCTCCGAACGCCACCCGACTCTTATCGACGATGGCGACTCGCAAAGATGGATCCTCTTTTTCCAACCAGTACGCAGTCGAGAGTCCCGTGATGCCGGCACCAATGATGACGACGTCGAAAACTTGCTTTTCGGTTTTTTTAGTTTGGTCTAACCAAAATGAAGTACTCATCGGGATTCCTGACTTTCTGTAATATCCAAATACATCTCAACGGCTGTGCACTGACAAGGCGGCTTCAAACAACGCGTGCAATTGTAATCGACGTGCTGCCAATAAAGCGGATGCTCGGCGATTTT
>JAYSYF010000357.1:0-9291 GCA_043716655.1 Bdellovibrionales bacterium
GTCTCTTTTTTGGCCGTCATCAGTACCTCGCAATGAGTTTTCTAAGTCCACTCTTCGGAATCATCTGTCAAAAGGTCGATATCGAATGGACGGGACTAGACCTGGAAATTACGCGACTAACTTTTGACTAGAACAAATCAAGTTAGAAGCTCCGTCATATCGAAAATGCTACAATAAGATATGCGCTCGAAGTTCCTACTCTCGACAGTTTTTCTGTCGATGTTTATTGTTTTCCAAATCGTTATAGTTGAGCGTTCAAGCGCGGTGACCGTCTGTGAATGGGCGAAAGAAAACTACCTTCAAAACTTGGAAGAGCGATCTCGTATTCGCGACGTTTCGGGCATAATAAACGAAGCCCGAAAATGCAATCCGCCGACTGTAGATATCCCTTTCCCCAAAGTAGTTCAGATCGCGAAACGCGGTTGGTTTGCAGAGGCGGAACATATTTTGGAAGTGGCAGAAGCTGCTTCACACTATCGCGATGTAACGAAAGACATCGGCGAGTACGAACGAATTATGCGTATGGCAGACGGCGCAAACTTCATCAAAGCCGATACTGCAGCCCGCCTCAAGAAGCGGGGACTTCTCAACAAAGACAATTCTCAAAAAAACTGCGGCGCAGTCGATTTGCGTCCAAAATTTGGTCCGGTTCGGGACCAAGATTCGATCGGCTGGTGTTACGCATTTGTCACAGCAGATATGATCGAGTTCAAAACGGGAATCAGAGTTTCTGCCTCCGACGTCGCCGCACAATTTACCGTCGAGCACGGTACTCCACTGTGGAAGCGAGCGTTTTCTGGCGAAAGTGAAATCAGTCGTGAGGGCGGCGATCCGCTTTTTGCCGCATTTAAAATGGCGAAGATCGGCGTTTGCCGCGAGCAAGACTTCCCATCTGAATACTCGGGACAAGACGTAGATTTAAAAACGTTTGTCGAATTCGTCGAAAAGTCCTCAGAGAAAGATCGAATGTGGTATCTCACCGGCGGGAGGATCGGCAAAAGTACCAGCAAAAAATTCCGTCCCGATTCTCAGACCTGCACGGCTGCCTCGGCCTTCAAACTATCGCCGACGCAGCTTCAGGCGCTCAACGAAATTTCCGATCGTTCCATAGGGGCAAGGGCGTTCTTCGATCTTGCGAAAAAAAGTTGTGATGGGAAACGCGTGAAGATTGAGCTTCCTCATTCAGAGTGGATGTACGCAGCGTCGGACAAGGGTCCTAAAGATCAAATCGACTTCATGGACCAGAAACTGAGTAAGAATCTTCCGGTTTCAATCATTTGGGACACCGGCTTAGCCAAAGATGACCGAAAAGAACCTACCAGCCACGCATCAATCGTTGTCGGACGTCGCGTAAGTCCAAAGACAGGACTGTGCGAGTATCTAGTGAGAAACTCCTGGGGCAAGTCGTGCCCGTACCCTTACTATGATTGCGAAGAAGGACATGTTTGGTTGCCACGTGAAGCGATACATCAAAGTGTCAACAGGGTGGATTCATTTGAGAAATAGTTTGTTCATTCTCACTGCGCTAATTTTTTTTTCCGTTTCGGCGAATGCTGGCGACGAAAAACTCGTGTGCGTCAGCAATTCAAACATCACGATTCCGTCGGCTTTCAAAGCGGCAAAAATCGAGGAAAGCGATTACTGCTACAATCTGAATCCGTGGAAGCTTGTTTCGAAAAGTTGTTATGATGGCCCATGCAAAGCGCTCGAATACTACAATCTCGCAATGCCGAAGGCGTCGGAGTTCGGTACGGCGGATTCAAAATTGTGTCGATCCGCGGGTGGCGAACCACAAACAATTTTTTTTACGACGCCGACGGGCGATCAGAAATTTAATCGATGCTACTTCGACGAAGACAACTCGTTTGTCGACCTTTCGACTTTTGCCGTGAATCAAACTCAAATTGCATTGCCGGTCCGAGATGCGGCCCCGCTTAACAAACCAACCGCTCGCTAAATTAGCGGCGCAGTTTTCTAAATAACTCGACGATCTTCATCGGCGATCCGAGGCCGATCTTCGTGAGCATTTTCATCACCGGTGCTCCGCCTGAAGATACAACGTCGACATATCCGTTTCGCAAGACCGACATCAGCCCGCCCGGCATCTGCACTTGGATGCTACCAGCGAGCATCTCTTTGATGACGGCTAGGCCGATTTCTCCGATTTCGTCGCGAGTTTGATGCGCCAGGACCGTGATCGTATGCGGCTCTAGTTTGAAGATAAAATCCGGCTTCGCGGCGTCACGTTTTTCGACGAAAATTTCGGACCCTCGCCGAAAAACTGCGCACGCGAGGACGCCGCCAACGACGATTCCGATTTCAACATTTTCGCGAAGCTTCCCGAGAGCAAGTCGCGGGGCCTGTCGCTCGGAAAAGAAAGTTTTTAGCAACTCGAACGCTTCACCTTGCGGATCTTCAGAACTCATATTCCTCGACTATCTTGCGGTCGCGCTATTGTTAGCCGACCGCATCGGCGCATCTGATGCCTGTGCGTGCGGTTGGCTTTGGCGGGCGGCCACGGGAACACCATACCAGCATGTCGGACGAACGGCATCGCGGCAGTCATTCGCCGCAGCATTGTCAAAATTCATAGCGATGGGCATGTCTTGGCGGCAAAGGGCTCCGACCAAAAAGGTATCGAGTCGACACTGGCGATCTGGATAAGAATCGATCACGATCTTCGACGCCATCGATTTGTCGGGTGTATCGAATGAAATCGGAAACGTGTGATTTAACTGAAGCATGTTTTCGGCGCCCGCAGCTGTGCGCTGACAGATTCGAGAGTCCTCTGTGTCTTTTCCGAAATAGGAACTGCACTGGCGTTCGGCGCGCGCTGTTGTCTTCGTTTCTGCGAGAGGCTTGAGATGATCCTGTCCTCGTATAATTCGATGAAAACAAGAGGTACTCGCGTAGTAGTCGGCCTGACCTTCGCTGCTCGCGAAACTTTTTCCGTCTGGGGCGACGGGTCCATCCCACTCCATCGGAATATTTCTTCTCGGAGCGCCGCCAAAGATATGTCCGAACTCATGACAGAGAATAATTCGCAGTCCGTCGGCCGTGAGTCTCGGATTCTCAAGTAGACCTGTATTTACGATGACTTCGACTTTCTTCGCATCGACGCTTGCTTCCGCTGAAGATGAATTTTCCTGGGCAACGCGAATTTTGAATGTCTTGTTGCTTGAGTGAGCGATCGGTCGATAAAGGTTTTCAAATTCCCGTATGACGTCGCTCTGCCACGGCTTAATTTTAACTAAATCTGCCGCGTGAGCCGCGCTTCCCGTGAAAACAACGTGAAACATAATTATGAAAAACGATTTTGAAGTCCTGAACATGCGCACCCCTCTGCGATGATTAAGAAATTTCCCATGCGCGTTTCTTTTTGGTGCAGACAACCGCCCAAGAGCTCGACGAAAAATGAAACTTTCCGTGGCTCTCAAGCTTTCTCATCACCGAATTGCGCAACTCACTTCATTGCGAAAGCCGTGCTCAGTTTTCTCGCTCAAATTCCGAAGTAACATGATGAACCGCGACCACTTACTTCGAAACATCGCCGTCATCGCGGTTTTTCTGTTTCTGATAACCAGCGACTCCGTTGCGATTTCGCAAACGCTTGGATCACATTGTTCAACTTCGGCCGTGCGAGAAATTTCGCGACCGACCTATTCAGACGGCCGTAGCGGAATTATCAAATTGCGGTACGGAGTCGCCGATCGCGAGGATCCAGATCCACCGCTGATCATATTCGTACCTGGCGGGCCGGGCCAGACTTCGATGGACGCACCTCTGTCGTATCCTTCAGAGTTCGGTGTCGTGCGAACGGATCCACGCGGCGTGGGGTGCAATGCGAGCGAATCAATTCCAACCGACAGTCTCAGCTCAGAGGCGATCGCAAAAGATATTCTCGCTATCGTTCGAGAGCTGAAACCAAAACGATACTTCATCCACGCCATATCTTACGGAACAATCCCAGCTACGATTGCAGCAGCGCGAGCTGAAGCCGAAGGCACGCCTCAACCTCAGGCTGTGATTCTCGAAGGAATCGTCGGCAAAGCCTATCAGCCAGATGAATACATGAAAGATTACCTGAAGCTCTGGAAAACGGTGAAGGCGACCTTGCCTCCTGATGTTTTGAAGCAAGTGACGGGAACTCCTTTGCCGTTCGGACTCAGTCCACGCGACTGGGCGACATGGATCGCGTCGATTTTGCCGTTCGGGACACTTCCTAATCAGAGTTCTGAATTATCCTACGCCCGAAGCGAGTTGATGAACTTGAGTTCGAAGGCCACGAAGGACCAGCGCGAGGCTCTCTTGATGCGAATTAAGAAAGCGATTGTTCCGCCAACCGTTGCGAAAGAGCGCCTGTACAAAGAAATTGCCTGTCGCGAGTTTGTTCCCGACGTTCGCGACGTGAAATACGACTTCACTTGGGAAAACGGCGATCTCGCGTCGGCAGCGACTCGATTGTGTGAGGGCGTTGCATTCGATCGTCCTTACGATTCCGCATTTCATCAAATTAAAGCGCCGATTTACTACTTCGCCGGCGACGCAGATCCGATCACGCCGAAGTCGCAATGGAACGCGCACTTCGAGTCCCAGCGCGGTCCACGGGTCGCTGTTTCGGTCGCCAACGGTGGCCATCCAGCGTTATCCGTCAATTTGTCAGACTGCTCGCATCAGGTTTGGAACGCGATTCTTAAGCACCCTGGCATCGACGGCAGCGAAGAGCGTCTTCGCGGAGCAATGTCGACTTGCGATAACAAAACACAAATTCGCACTAGCAATACGCAACTCCAACCGCCTGCGTTGAAGTCTGAAGGAACACCGCAAGCCACGCGCCGCTGAGTTTTTTCCTCTGAACCGTGGCCCTTCGCGTTAAAAACTTCTAAGCCTTGGAATTGACCATTCTTTCCGTCGCGCCATAAACTTTTGCTATGAGTTTTTTCGATAAAGTTTCGGATTATTTTTCGCACGATCTGGCCATCGATCTCGGCACGGCAAACACCCTCGTATACGCCAAAGGTCACGGCATCATTCTCGACGAACCATCGGTCGTTGCGGTTCAAAAAAATTATCGCGGTATGCAGAACCGCGTCCTCGCTGTCGGTAAAGAAGCGAAGGAGATGTTGGGACGAACGCCAGGTTCGATCGTCGCCATTCGTCCGATTAAAGATGGAGTTATCGCCGACTTCGAAGTGACGCAGCAGATGCTTCGTTACTTCATCTCGAAGTCGACTGGTCACAAGAAGTCTTTCATTCGACCACGCATCATCATCTGCGTTCCTTACGGAATCACGCAGGTGGAAAAGAAGGCCGTGAAAGAATCTGCATTCTCTGCAGGCGCGCGCGAAGTTTATCTGATTGAAGAGCCGATGGCTGCTGCGATCGGCGCGGGACTTCCAATCACCGAACCAATTGGCAACATGGTTGTCGATATCGGCGGAGGAACAACGGGCGTTGCCGTCATTTCTTTGAACGGTATCGTTTACTGCAAGTCGATCAAAGTTGCGGGCGACAAATTTGACGAAGCGATTGTGAATTACGTACGTCGTCAGTTCAACCTTCTCATCGGTGAACAGTCGGCAGAAAAAATCAAAGTACAAATCGGAAACGCGTATCCCTTCGAAGAAGAGCGCGTGATGGAAATTAAAGGTCGCGATCTAGTTGCGGGCGCACCGAAGACAATCGAAATCACGTCGTCACAAGTGAACGATGCATTGATGGATCCATTGAGCGAAGTCGTCGACGCTGTTCGAACGGCACTTGAGAAAACTCCACCAGAACTCGCTGCCGACATCGTCGACAACGGTATTGTTCTGACGGGTGGCGGAGCCCTCCTAGCAAATCTCGACATTCTTCTTCGTGAACGCACCGGCCTTCCGGTTACGATCGCTGAAGAGCCTCTCACATGCGTCGTTCTCGGTTCGGGAAAAGCGCTAGATCAATTCGACCTCTACAAGCAGGTGTGCACAGATTGAAAAGAGAACAGGCCCGAGAAATCGGGCTCTTCTTCTTACTGGGACTTATGGAAGAGCGAGTCGCTCTTTCTGCCGCCAGTCGCGCCATCGCTCAACTTAAAGCGGAATTTTCAGAGATCTCGCGTAAAGATCGCGAGCACCAGCCGATTGCGGTTGGTGCGATCATTCGAGTGTGTCGCGAATCTTGGAAGACTCACCGAAAACAAATCCCACGAAATCAGGTCAACGTTCCGCCCGCAGACGCTTGGGTTGTGCCGCCGAAGCTCGATCTTACCGTTTGGACTCGCTACCAAAAAGATGCGCCCGACGAAGACATCATGACCGTTTTATTTTCACTTGTTCTGGGCATCAGCGATGATGACTTGGCCGAAGGTTTTCAAACCTCGACAGGAACAATTCGTTACCGTTTAGGAAAAGGCGTTCGCCAGCTCGGACTGATCGCCAGAGGTCCATCTGCAGGAACATCGAATCCCGCGAGCAGTCGACCATGAGTGATAAAAGAAAACTCACTCCATTTTTAGCGCACGAGATGCTTTTCGACTTTGCAACCGATGAACTCGATTCGGATCGCAAGCTCGCGATAGAGAATTTCGTAAAAGAAGATGCCGAAAGTCGCGGCTTGCTCGAGGCGATTCGACGTGGAATCGCATACTCCGAGTCGCTTCGCTCGATCGATTTGACGGAAGACACAATTCAAACACTCGATCAATCGGAGAATCTCGTTTCATTATCGAAACGCCTCGCGCGTTGGTCGGAATGGCCGGATTCGCTTCGGTGGTCGATCATCGCAGTTGCAGTTTCTATGTGTACGGCCGCGCTCGTCGTCGCCATCCCGTGGAAGTCGATTCCGGTTTTTAAGAGCGGTCCAAGTTTCGATTCAAGTTCGATCGAGATCGCACGCATTGAACCACGTAGGCCGCGCTCGGATGATGCGACCGTTGCACAAGACTCAAGCGACGACTCGAAAGAAAATGAAACGGGACCACTTGAGGGTTCTGGAGACGAAGAGTTTTCAGACGATGCAGGAGCACCCGTCAGCGTGGCTGTTGCGCCGCCCCCGGTTGCGACACCTGTAGCTACTTGGAAACCAGTCGTTCCCGCGAAGCGTGTTGAGACGGCGGCTGTTGCGCCAGTTGCACCGCCGGTCGTTGCCGCTGTGAAACCACCTGTGCCGACGCCAGTTGCTCCAGCGAAACCAGTGCCGGTCGCCGCAGTGGCAGCACCTGCAGTTCCTTCGTCAGTTCCTAAGTCTTCGCGCAGTTTCGTCTATCGCGCCTTCATGACACTTTCGGATCTCGAAGACATCGCCCCAAAAATCACTCAGCAGATTAAAGAGCTGGGTGCCGAGAAAGCCGGCGAAGTGGAACTTGGCTGGCGTCGAGGTTCTGGCCGTTATTATCACTTCACCATTCCTGAAGCCAGCGAGCAGAAGCTTCTCGAGAACCTGCGCGTCTATGGTCCAGTCCGGATCTCGAAAGATCCTCACCCTCGCGTGATGCCTGAAGGGCAGGTTCGATTTATCCTATGGATCGAGTCGGGAACATAGGGACAGCCGCCCAGCCCGAGATGGGACTCTCGTAAGTGATAGAAAGAAGAGTGTTTAGAAATCGTCGTCCGAAGCGTTCGCTTCGAACGATTCTGTTGCTCTGGTTTTTGGCGCTGTCGCTTCTACCACTGATGTTCGTCACCGGATATTCACTGGTGAAGTTCGAAGAAGCCATCGACAACGAACTTGTGCAGCGTCTGCGCGCAAACTCACGTGAAGTTACGACCACCATTTCAGAATTCGAACGTTATCTTTCGGGTCGCCGTAATCGAATTCGCAGCGATGCACAGTTGTTGTTTCATCTCTCGACCGGCAACACCGCCCAAGTGCGAGAACTTGCTCCGAACCTGATCGACGGAACTCTCGTTTCTGCGATGAGTGTTTTTAACAGGGAGTTCCAACAGATCGCTGTAATTTCGCAAGATGAAATTGCCGCGAAACGTCCGGCCAGAACTCCAGAACCTCCGGTCTTTCTTAGCGATGCCTACCGTTCGGCACTTGAGAAAAGCGGCCAAGTTTCGGTGGCCGACGTCGGAGTCGGGAAAAGCCTCGATCTTATTTCTCTGATCAAACTCGAAACGAAAGCGAATCGCCTCGCAGGCGCTGTCGAAGAGATGATCAATCTCGGTCCTTCGTTTTTGGAAAACTTGAAGAAACGCCTTGGACTCGAAGTGATACTATTCGATTCGCAAGGATCTCTTGTGGCCGCAAGCCACGGCGACATCCTTCTTTTTCAGAAAGATTTTTTCGCGCGAAGTGTGACCGGAAAAGAAGAGACTCTCTTTGACCTTACAATTAGGAACGAGCCGTTTGGCTTTATGATCTCTCGCGTGCCATGGGGCGAATCATTTTTCTACGTGGGAATCGGCGCATCTAAAGCAAAAACGAAATCCGTACTTCGCAATATTAACTACACCTTCTTTTGGGTGATCGGCCTTGTGGGTCTGCTGCTGATCCTCACAGCATTCGTTACATCTAAAATTGTTTTGCGACCGCTCAATGATTTAGTTGAAGCGCTGCAGGGCACGAACTGGATGGACGCGCGCGAGGGTCCTATCGAAATGCCTGTGACGAGCGAAACCGAAATCGGCGTCTTGACGGAGAGTTTCAACGAGATGTCGCATCGAATTCACCTCGCACGCCAAGAGTTGCAAGGAAAAATCAGCGAGCTTGAAGATGCCAACCGCGAAATTCGCGATACTCAAGCACGACTCATTCATACGGCAAAGATGGCGAGCCTCGGTCAGCTCGTGGCCGGCGTCGCACACGAACTTAACAACCCAATCGGTTTCGTATATTCGAACATGGCGACGCTCAGAGATTACGTCGAGAAGTTGAATCGACTGATCGAAGCTTCGAAATCGGGACCCGATGCGGTTGCGAAATCAAAGAAAGAAATCGACTACGACTTCATCATGCAAGATTTGCCGAAGTTGATTTCTTCTAGCGAAGACGGTGCTCGACGCATGCGCGACATCGTTGTGAAACTTCGAAACTTCTCGCGTCTCGATGAAGCAAAATTGAAACGCGTCGAACTTCGCGAAGGAATCGAAACGACTCTCGCGCTCATTCAGGGTGAAACTAAAAATCGCATCACGCTGCACACAGATTTCAAGCCAGTGCCCGAGGTTCTTTGCTACGCGAGCCAGGTGAATCAGGTGTTCATGAACATCCTGTCGAATGCTGCGCAAGCGATCGACGGCGAGGGAGAAATTTGGATTAAGCTCGAGGAAACTCCGAAAGGAACCGCTCGCGTTTCGATTCGTGACT
>JAYSYF010000358.1:0-3047 GCA_043716655.1 Bdellovibrionales bacterium
CGATCGATATATTTTTCCTTCGAGATAATGTCCGAACTCGTGTGCAACGACGTGATGATCGAGCTCATCGGTATCGACATCTGTTTTTCCAAGAATGTAGACGTTGGAGGTCTTTGCCGTTGTTTCGGTCGTATAAAAGCTCGTCCCGATGTTTCCGTCGTATTTGTTTCCGGATGTCGTCGTATTCGCCGAACTCCAGTTAACGTAAACCGTCGGGAAGTTAATCGCCGCGCGACCCTGACAAGATGTTTCTATAGCTGAAATCGCGGTGTCGAGAACTGCGAATGGTGCACCCGAGCGTGACGTATAGAGGCCAGTGCCAGTGTTGAATGCGAGTGAAGCGGTCATTGTCGCCATCGGCACAGGGGCTCCAGACGTAGCCACAAATGTCGACGCTGAATCGAGAACATATTGCGGGCGCAATGAAACGTCCGACTGTGAACTTGGGTTTCCCGTGGCATTATTCACGACACGAATGTCCCAGCTGCCGCCACTACAATTGTTCGGTGCAACTGCATCGGCTGTATAACCGGTCACTGTCGACCGCGCTTGAACACGAACCGACAATGTCGTTCCCGTTGTTGCTGTCACAGAAACCGAGTAGTTTCCGTTATCGTCGGTCAGCCCGCTCGCGATCGGCGTTGAGCCATTCATGATTTGTACAATAGCTCTTCGAATAGGAAATGCCGTTACGCCGCTTCCATAGTCGATACTTCCCGATGCCAGTGGGAAATATCGTTCATAACGAGCGAGGCCCGAGACCGTAAACGTTGCGAGCGCACGAACCGTATCGCCAGCGCGGCTCATCAGCTGCTCTGGTACAGCGAACTGAGGCATTTCGAACGATGGCTTATCGCTGGGTTTTTCAGTTGAAAAAGAAGATGGGCAAACGAGGCCGTTGGAAGCGGGCTCTTGTTTTGCGCACGCAGTAAAACATGCGATTGAAAATGCGGTGACGACAACAGAAACAGAGCGTCTCTGTTCGAGACTAAATTTAATTCTTTTCACCTTTTCAGTGTAATAGATGAGCGGCCGCGTCCCAACCACGAGCCCCCTTCGATGTCTCAAACTAGATCTAGGCTCGACGTTTGATTCATAGCCAAAAGTCGAGCGTTTCGCGCTCGACTGCTCATAGCTAGTTTAGTGTTACATTCGCCGACTTTTCAGACGAATTCCCAGACTTGTCTGTCGCCTTCACTCGAACGGTGTGCGCGCCTTTGCCAGCCCTCTTCAAATTCCAGTTCACATTGAATGGAGCAGCAGTGCTCGTCCCAATCAGTTTTATGCCGTCGAAGAATTCGACTTTGGCGATGCCTGAATCTATCGGTTGCGGTCGCACTAACAGTGAGCCGACTGCCGGTGATGACCGCGCCTTCCAATGGGTTCGTCAGCGTCAACGTCGGCCCAGTAGTGTCGACGATGATAGAAGCCATTGCGTGTGCCGTTGTCGACACTCCATAGGGATCGCTCACCTGAATATCAAGATTGTAGGCTACCCGTGATGACGATGTTCCGACGTTCACGACTGAATTCGTCGTCGGTAACCACCCTGCTTTTGTGCGGTTGATCGAGTTCATTTGTACGAGTGCGGCTCCACCCATTGTATCAGATCCATCGCCATACTCGCTTGTTGGAGTCGCAGCGTGGTGGAAGCCGAGGTTATGTCCTAATTCGTGCGCGTAAACTCCGGTGTGCCCGCACGCTGCAACCCAAGTCGTCGTTCCTGGCATGTAGCCAAGACCCGACCAACCACACTGCGAAGCGCCTGGCATGACAATCCGATGCTGTGACCTTTTTGCCTACGAGATCTTGGAGATCGCTCAACTTCCCAGCGACATCTGTTAGATGCAACTGAAGGCGACTTGAAACTTTGTCGTTTAAATTGAGAAAAATCTCGTTCTTGGATACGCCGGTAGCAAAGTTATCGCTCATGACTTTCAACGGCTCCTGTTAGTGCCGCTGCCGCCTCGGCTTTCGCTTGTGCACTTAAAGGGAGGCGACGTGTAAATGAGGGCGAGAGCAATCGTGCTGGCTGAGAGTCGCTGTCGAGGCGAGAACCTCTTGATCTAGAGTCACCTCTTCGCCGACGTGGCTCGCGTGTGCAAGCGTCTCAATAAAGACCACCATTAAAAAGGTAATCAGAATTGCGACCACTAGTTTTACATTCACACGTTTCATGTATGCCCCCGGCGAATTGATTGAGCAAAAGAAAGGCCGCGCGCTCTACCTGTTGTTTGGATTAGAGCCGCTATTCGTTTTACACGCCGAGAATTTGGACAAGTTCGTGAGGGACTGTGCGCGAATCGCGATAATCAGATTGTTATCGAAACCGGACATTAATGATGCTTAACGAGACAATTGTTTTGCGATTGTCGACCATTCGTCGTCGATGATGCTGTAGAGATTTCTGTTTCCGTTATCGCCCACACCGTACGCGCCAGTTAAGAAACGAAACTTGCGGAGAGTGCCTTCGAGCTTCGCGCCCATACGAATCATAGCGGCATTCGATTTCGGATTGTCTGGATGCACGCAGAACTCGACACGTTTCGCGCCCATGACTTCAAATGCGTGCTTCAGCATCAGGTATTTCATTTCAGTATTCACAAATGTGCGGTGCCATTTGTCTGCAATCCACGTGAAACCGATTTCGAGCTTCGCAAAACCCGCGTTCGGATATTGGAAAGTACTCATCGCGACGATTTCACCTTCGTGACCGACGCCGCCGGGCAAGTCTTTGCGAAGCCGAACCACCATCGTCATCGCTTCGCCCTTCGCACGTCGATCAATCATCGGACGAAAATAGTCGGAGAAGACCGGAATCGTTGTCAGCCCGCGAGTTCTTGCAAACCACGTCGTTTCGCTAATCAGCGCTTTCGCGAGCGGCTCGAGATCCACTTCGCAAAGTGGACGCAAAGAAAGTCGCGGACTTACGAGTTCGGTCGTCTGAGCAAAAGAATATGGCGGCTTTTCGGTTTCAGGCACAGATTGCTCCGCGCTAAATATACGAACCTGTTTTGATCTTATCGAGAATGATCTTCTCGGTACGC
>JAYSYF010000359.1:0-27461 GCA_043716655.1 Bdellovibrionales bacterium
CGAGCGCAGCTGCGACAACCGCAGAAACATTTCTTCGTCCGAAATATTTGCGAGCGGACGCTTCAGCGGTTAACACAGACGCTTCGGCAAGGCCTTGGCTCACGTCGAGCCAAGCGATTTCGCTGAGTGTTTCTTCTTTCGCATTTGCGGAAATAAGTGTCGCGATGGATTTCGCTGCTGCGAAATCGAGAGGCGCGCCGATGCTGTCACGCGAGGCAATTGCTCGCGCTCCGTTTTCTAGAAGTGCGGCGACGCTATTTTTACGAAGGGTTGCTTCAATCGCCGCAACAGCCGCGTAACGAGCGGCATGGTCATTAGAATTTCGCTCGTTGCATGGCACCCATTTATCGAGACCTTCCCGCCAAACAAGCGCCGAAGATTCGATGTCGCCATTCTCGATGCGGTCATTGAATTCGTAGGGATCGAATGGTCCATCCTGACCGTTCGAACGCAGGACGAACCACTGCTGATTTTCGAGAGAACTCATGTCTTCAGTGTGAGGCGAGAACGAAGTGAGGGGAAGGCGTCTAGGTGGGGAACCGGACCCGAATTCCTAGGGGCGAACCAAACAGACGCGATGTAAGTCGCGTCTGTATCGACGCTACGCGGGGGCCCAGCCCAGCTTCGCTGCTTTTCGGCCGGAGGCCGAAAAGACTAGGGGAGCAGGTCGCCTTTGACGCGTTTTGCTTTCAAGGTCTCGACTGAATCCGAAGGGCCGTGCTTCATCGTCAATTCATTTTTTGTCGCGTCTTCGATGTCCATGTCGATGATAAAAAACGATCCCGACGAATTTTGGCGGGCCATGACGAGTTCGAATACCCCGTCAGATTTTTTTCCGATGTAAACATAGATGTTTTTCGAAGAACTCACCTGATTCAATTCGTAAACCGGTGAGACGATCTGCGAGTAAGACTCGCTTTCCAGGGTCGCCGTCAGTGCACGAGATGGCTTCGCTAAAGGTTTGATCAAGTAGCCAAATGTGTCCATGCCGTCTTTATCGAGAACCTGAAGTCCCTCAAGATTGATTTTTGAAAAGTCGACCCAACTTGGAGCCGCTGCAAAAGCCGAAGACGAGAAAACAGCCGAGAAAATAAAAGCCGCAACAAGTGACGCGACGGGAAGTGCCTTCATTTGAATGGTCCTTTTGAATACGTTAGCGCGCAACCTAACATTGAACTGGCCGTTTCGTCCTCATTGCCATATTCGCCGGTAAAGATTCCCCAGCGAACTTTTGTAGGGTGCATTGCGAGTGCTTTATGATCGGTGCTAGGCTGCGCGTTTCGACATTGGAGTGCCTATGCAATTGATCCACGCTGCAGCTGCGGCTGTTTTGCTTTTTTCTGCGCTTTTTTCTTCGGCTGCCATAGCAGACTCGAACGCTCAGTGCAGAACGATGTTTCAAACGGAAATGCCTCGCGAAGCATTGAAAGCAACCGTGCCCACAGCGACGTCAGCACAGGCGCAGGCCCTGTTAGCGCGAAAGTGGGAAGGTATCTCGGACCGTGGTTTTGTCTCGGGGTTTCCTGAAGCTACGGGCCCGTTGTCGGAAGCTGTCAGCAAAGGTTACATGCTGTGGTGGTACATTCGCATTTTCGTTATGCCAACTGTCGAAGCCGCTAAGGCGCATTCCGCTCTAGAAAAAGACCCGCTTATGCAGGGCGTGTATTTAATTAATACCGGTAGGTCCGTCGAAGAAACTGCACAACTCGTCAACTTGCCAGGGGGAACCGTTTTTAGGGGCCTGCTGACGATGAACCCGAACATGTATTTTTTCAAAGTGAAAGAAAATGGCGCAACCGAGATCGTGCCGCCAGAATACATCGCGAAAAATCTTAAGCCGGAAAACATGAAATGGGATCTCGATGATCCCGAGCATGGCCCTTACATTCGTGAAAACGGCTGGGCGCTTCCTAGATATCGCGGCGTCATCGAACATGCGAAGACAGTCGGCTCGAGCACTTATGTAAACGTTCGACAGCTCGCACGCAAGCTTCACGACCAAGGTTTCAAAGTCACCTTCAGTCGCGATTTCAAGCGAGCCCTTAACATGGTTCGCGATCAGAAGCGTTTCATCGAAGGTCAGTGGGTCGCAAACTCGCTCTATGCCGGAGAAAACAACGCCAACTACAAGTCCACACTCGAACGATACGAGGCGGGAACCGCGTATAGCGTCGAAGTCTGGAACGAAAAGGGCGAGATGGTCGGCGGTATCATCGGCTTCAAAGATGGTTCGCTCTTTAGCCCAGAGAGTACGTTCTACGATAACGTACAGTATCCGAAGATTTCGATCGGGTTCGCGAAAGTCGCGAGCCTTGCTCTGACCGAACGATTGAAGGCCGCGGGCATCGACTTCATTGATGTCGGAATGGTGTCGCCGTTTAGTGCCAGCATGAAAGGCGAACTGATCGATGCGGCGAAGTTTGAGACGATGGCCGCAGGACTGCCGAAGAACGTGACCGTAGACATGACGTCTGATTGGACGCCGCCTCCTCCATCGCCTCGAAACTAGGCTGGCGTGCTTCGCGCTTACTTTTAAGTACCTACTCCGAATTTGGTCTGCGCGTCCCGCGCCCCGTCCCTTCGGGACGGTCGACAAAAAATTCTACGTAGGCATTTAAAAGTAAGCGCGAAGGACTCGGAGTGTTCTCGTCTTTGGAACCAATTCCGGGCCAGTCTTTCGCTTAGCTTGCGGAGGGGACGAAGAGGGCTTCGCAGCGGCCGCCGCCCCTCGGAGTTGCCGAGATTGGAAGGACGGTGGCGCCGGGTGTTGCTCCTGCTGATTTTGTCCACTTCGCTTTCATCGTTAGCCAGTAGTCTCGGTATTTTGTGGCGTACTTTGCGCTTAAAAAATATGAGGCTGTGTAGAAAGCTATCGAGATCGGGATCCATTTGTACCAGGTCTCGGGAGTTCGCAAAAGTTTTTCGTCCATGAGGATGACGCTCAAGGGGATGGCGAGCACGGTTGAACCTACTGCGGCTGTCCATGTCGTGATCCACGAGAGCCACTTGTTGGCCATTGTGAAGACCGGTGGTTGGTCGACCGAGAGAAACAAAAGTTCGTTTTTCGACATTTTTGAGAGGTCGAAAAGTTTAAGTACTTGAGGGTTATAACTTCTGTAGAGCGCAGTCAGTTCGTTTCGACCTTCCTCAAGGTCACCGCGATTAATATTGCGACGTGCGACTTTAAGTCTGTCTTGAGTCGCTTCAAGGCGTTCGCCTTCCATTTGGTTTCCCCGCTGAACGGGATCCCAAATCCAACCGAAAAACCATTGCGCCGTGATGAAACTAAACGACCAAGCCATCAGTGCAACTTCGACGGGTTGATCCCAAATGCCCACACGAAGAATGGCCATCAGCGTGATTCCCGCAGTCATCGTCGTAAAACGTTTCGCGAAGCGTTTGATAACGATGCCGCCAAGATCGGATTTGATCGGGTTGAAGACCGCCATCCAATCTTTTGTTGCCGACCATAAACCTTGTTCGCGGGGCCTCGATTCAAATTTGTAATCTTCGATCGGAGCGTAGTTCGCTGCTACTTGCGGTCTCACTTTTTGAAATACGAGTGCCATCTGTGCGCCAGCGATAAAAAAGTGAACGAAAGTATTCTGAAAGATGTCGTACCAATGCGCTTTCGACGTCCACAAAAAACCATCCACATCTGCTGCCAAGTGTTCAGGGTGCGACAGGTCGGCGCGCTCGCCGTAAAGGGCCACGATGCCGACAACCATAAGATGGTCGACACTAAACTCCTTCTTCACCTGATCGCTTACGAATTCGTTCGTGTAAACATTTTTTAAAAACTCGTGATCTTGAACCGCGAAGTTCGCTGCCGCGATCAGTTTATTGCTCATTTGCGAACTGAACGCCATTCGGAAACGCTCGATCTGACGACGTTGACTTCCCATCGCATCAATCTTTTTTGCGATTTTTTCTGCGGCTGCATAGTACTGCTCGATGAGGCCCTTAAGATTTTCATCGACGACAACCGACTGCTTTTTCAAACCCATCATCTCTTTTACCAAAAGGTGGCTTAACATCTGCCACTCGGCTTTCATTTCCGGCGTGTCGAGAAGCGCACTGATCTTGTCGAGTTCGAGACCGTCGGCAGATTCTTTGCCGAGCATCATCAGTAACGCTGGATCCATTTTGTGTTTTTCGGCAACCAGTGTGGCCGCCACCAACAACGCAACCGAATCAAGTTTGCGGTTTTCTTCTTTTACCGCACTCTGCATTTTAAGGTTCCGTTCTATATCTTCTTCCTTTTTTGGGCTGAACACTCGGTTGAGACCGATCCGCTGATCGGTCGTTAAACCCAACTTTTTTCCGAGTTCGCTATCGGCAAGAAGTTTTTGCATCGGATTCATTCCGTTGTTCACAGCAGAGAAGAACGTTTTTTGTTGAGCAATGTGTTCGATCAGTACGCGCCAGTAGGGAAGAATCATCCACGCATAGAGACGCATCCCATACGAAGTGATCCGCTGCCAATTGTTGAGATTCCCCCAGTTCTTCGCGAGATCCTTAATGTAAATCGCCTTGCGGGTCGTTTCGCTTTTTAGATTGTCAGCCATTTGCAGAAGTGTTTTTCCAACAACGGCAGAGAAACCAACGCCAGCCGGCCAAATGGCGGCGAGTGCTGCGATCGATAACAGCAACGGGGTTCGATAGATCGCGTCTTTAAGGACCGATGGAAAGAGCACATCGTAGCTCCATGCAATCACTCGAATCTGGCTCAAGACTTGAAAATTATCGTAAGCGTATGGAAGTCCCACGGCTCCGACCGTTAAAAACACCGCTACCGACTTCAACGCCGTTCCGCCAGTCAGCGCTTTTCGAATCGATTTAAGTTTAGAGACCGTCACTTCTTTTTCTGGTGTGTTTTCAAATGCGCGATCAGCCGCGATTGTGCGTTCGTTTATTTTGCCGATGAATTTAAACCAGCTCTCTTCGGCACTTTTGTCAGTCGTTTCTGCCGGTAGAGCAGTCGCTATTTCGGAGTAGGTCGAAAGCCATTCGCTTTCGGTGAAGTTATCAAACGAGTTTGCTTTTAGTGACTTAGTCGCTTGTCGTCGATTTTCAAGACTTTTTAAGGTCGATACGTTGAGCGAGCCGATGATGACTCGCGCTTGCGGCGACATTTTTTCGTTTTGAAGTCTCAGCTCTTGCCGATCGAGTTCACTTTGAACTTCGTCGATGACTTTTTCGACCTGGTTTTGAATTGTCGTGTCGGTCGTTAGGAGAGCTGCTTGCCACTGAAGCGTCTGATAGCCTCGCAGCATTTGCGAGTAAGTCGTTTCGCGGGCGAAAATAGCGAGCGCTTTTCCTTCCGTGCCGGCAGGAGCATCGTTTGGAACGAAGGACAAATAAAAGTCGCCGGCATTGAGGCGGACATTCCCTTGGTGATCGTGCGGCGCGATGATCGCAGGCACCAGATCGAGCGGCTGAGATCCATGAGTAAGAAATCCTGACCGCAATTTTAGGTCTGGCAGTTTCGCGCTCCACTGGGCACGCGCTTCGGCAGTCGGCTCCCAAAGATTTTGAAAGACCGGAATTGGCGATTTGAAGAGCTGAAGCGCGACAAGACCTAGATCGATCACATGTAATTTTAATTTGGAATCGACGAACTGAAAGAGTTCAGCATCCTGTGCCGAAGCTAAGACATCGATGTCGTGAATCGTTTGCCGAGCGACAAGAATGCCGTTCTCGCCGTTCTTGTCGAGGCCACGATAGGCGTCGAACATCAGGTTTTTTGATTCCGAATCATAAACGATCTTTAAGCCGGTGAACGGAACGTAAGGAATTTCGACGTTGTTCTGGTTGAAGTTGTAACTGCGAACTTTCTCGTGATCGAAAATCTGAAGTTCTTGGTTTGTCAGATGGAAAACGTCGGCATCTTTAATCGGACGAGAACCCAATCGACCGTTAGCAATGTCATCGATGAATGCCGTGACTGATGCGGGAGGAATCGGCCCTGAATATGGATAAGCGCCAGAGTGCGGTTCTTCGGGAATGGGGGGGAAATCCGGTGCTGCGAAAGCAGTCATGGAGGGTGGAAAAGCGATAACCGTACAAATCAGGATTGCAGTGAGAATTCGAATAGTCTGACTTGCGAAAACCAAAATCGTTTTCATGCCCCTCCTCTGAGCAGTTTCCATACCGTTTAACCGGGACGCTGGGCCCTAAACGACTGAAACGATTAGTATGTTTTCACCGAATTGATGAGACAATTTGACTGCTGACTTTCTTTTTTTCCATCTCAGATTGAAACTGCCAAGCTCGACCATGGTCCAAGCTCAGCCTTAAGTCTTAAGACCTCGGTCGAGATTTCCGATCAGATTCTCGTGGAATTCATCGCATTGCTTCTGCTAGCGCCGTTGATTTTGTCTTCGTCGCAACCCGCAGTACCGCTGACAAACGAGCCGACGATTGTGGTTTCAATGCCATCGCAATCGCGTCCGCATGTTGAAACAGACCAGGGTCGCTTCTTAATTCATCCGCCACCGGATAGCCGCCTCACGATGATCGTGCTGGAGCATGCCGCTATAGCTAAAAACTCGCGAGGTCCTGCGTCAGTCGCAAAACCAAAAATGATCGAAGTGATTGTTTCTGCACCATGAGTTTAGAATTGTCGAATATGCGAATTTTACTGTGTGCTTCGGTCGTCTCGTTTCTCGTTGGTGCTGCGATCTCTTCGAAGGGTTATGCAGAATCCTCGAGTGAAGCGTTTTATATCGAACCGATGGAAATTAAAGTCAGACCGGATTCCCTAGTGCCATCCGTTCTGGAAGTTTTCAATAAGGAACAGCACACGGCCGCAATTCACATCGACATCTTCGAACGGTCGGACACTGTCGATGGCGCAGAAAAGCGAGCGATAACCAAAGACGTTTCGATCGATACCACTGATTTGAAACTCGCGGCTGGCCAGTCGAAAAAATTGGCGCTCGTTTATCACGGTTCTCGAAAGATCTCGCGCGAACGAGCGTTCCGCATTGTCGTGCGACAAGTGGGTGCGAGTGAAGACAACTCGTTGGATGTCCGCTTTGTCTATGTCGCGTCTATGTATGTCACACCGAAACTCGCCGAACCAAAGCTTGTGGTTCAGCGTGTTCATCGCGCGTCCGAGCGTGAAGTCGAAGTGACATTATCAAATCACGGGCTTGCACACGTGCAGATGAGTGACGTCGCTTTTGTTATTCTGCAAGGCGCACTGAAGGGACCGGTGCGTGAAATCGGACTCAGTTCCGAAAGTCGACAGAACTGGGCAAAACAGAATTTGCTCGCCGGAAGTAGTAGAAAGTTGAAATTGGAAATCGGACCGGAGGAAAAACCGGTCGCCGAAGGATTTCTAAGTCTTAAATTTACGAATCGAGATTCGAAACGTAACTCTGAATAGAAACTAAATCCGTATAGCCGTAATAGAGTCGTAGAAGCGCTTCTTCGGCCATCGTCGCCATACCCTTCGAGCGAGCGATCGACAGCAACTGAAGTTTCGATTGCCTTTGATTGATCGCATCCGATATCTCGGAGTCGACGACGAAAAGTTCGAACAGCGGGATTCGTCCCGAATAACCTTTGACGCACGCGTCGCAGCCTTCGCCCGCATTATAGAATTGTGTGTCCGCTGGTACCTCGAGAATGGCATTCAGAGCGGCAATCACTTGTTCTTCGTAGTGAACGGGTTCTTTACAAGCCGCGCACAACGACGGAACAAGGCGCTGTCCGAGGGAGCAAATCAACGTCGTCGCGATGTTGTTGGGATGAATGTTCAGTGCTTCCAATCGCGAAACGACGCCGACGGCGTCGCGCGAATGAAGTGTTGTCAGAACTAGGTGCCCTGTTTGTGCGAGTTTTAGCGCCGCCTGTGCCGATTCTTCGTCTCGAATCTCGCCCAAGAAAATGATGTCGGCGTCTTGACGCATGAATGCGCGACTAAGCGATGCGAAACTTGTTTTGTTAGTGACTTGAGTGTGGTTGACGTAGGGTAGCCGCGTTTCCACGGGGTCTTCGGCAGTCACAATTTTTTTCTCTGGAGACGCCAACGAATTGATGACCGAATAAATTGTTGTTGTCTTGCCGGATCCAGCGGGACCGTTCAAGACGATGAGACCTGATTTCTGCTGCGTGACTTTTCTTAGACGTTCGCGCATTTCTTCGGTCATCTGAAGTTTATTGATCGAAAGGTTTTCGTTTGAGCTCTTTTGCACTCGCATCACGAGCTCTTCGTAGCCTTGGCTTGGAATCGTTGAGATTCGAAGAACGACGTTCTGATTTCCTGCCGTCGGGCCGGTGTTGACTACGAGCTGTCCGTCGAGAGGAACTCCGACATCTCCAGACATTTCGGCGAGTACTTTAATACGCGCTAAAACTTCGTTGTACATGTTGTGAAGAAAAGTCGCGCGATGGATTTGAAGTTTGCCGTAAACGCGAAAACGTAAAATATGTCGATCGGGAAGTTCAGCCGTCGGTGTGTGGGGCGAAAGGTGAATGTCACTAGCTTTGAGCTTCAATGCAGCTGCGATGATGTAGTCGACAGCGTCCGTAGCATTGGCGGGTCGACCCGAAATCGGCTTCAGCGTGTAGGCTTTTTCCATAGATGGAATACGTTAGCTTGTTGGCCCAGTTCAGTGAAGCCAAATGAGGCTAGCCTAACGTCGCGGTTTTCCACGACGTGGCCGTTTGATTTCGAAATCGAACGAATAGAGAACTTTCGAATCTTGTCCGAGTGTTTCGCCCTTCAGAACGACAGTCCGATCGCTAAGCTGCGGGCGCAAATCGAATAATGTGAACGCATGATGCAAGTCGACGCCTCGAACCTGTCTTTTGTTCGGAATCGTGTCCCAGTTGGCCTTGTGGGTCTTAGAGTGCAATGCGCTCGAGGTAAATTCGTATGTTTCGTACCCCAGAAGTGACGCTTCGATGCGATTTACTTCGCTCATATGACGGTCGCCGCTCATGAACATAAGAGTTGCTCTCGTATTGCGAAGTGATTGAAAAAATCGTTTGAAGCTTTCGGGGTGTCTACCTTCGTACGATTCAAAACGATGATACGCGCCGAACCACTGGTCGCCGCTGACCAGCCAAACTGGATTCTCAGTCTCGGCTATGTTTTGACGAATCCACTTTTCTTGTTCAATACCGAAATGGGTTTCCGTTTCGATTGGATTCTCTTTCGGGGTTCGAAAACTTCGGTTGTCGAGCAATAGAAAACGATATCCGAATGCATCAAATCTCGTACTGACGCCTGGTCCGGCTGCGAATTCTGCGAAGACCGGTGAAGGCACCTGCGCAAAAAAAGCTTCCAACACTTTTTTCGAGGCGAGCTTGTGTGGATTTTCGAGAGTGCCATCCTTCATGCCGTAATCGTGGTCGTCCCAAGTTACCAGTGTGGGGACGAGTCTCGGGGACTTGTAAAAGTCGAGCACTTGAAAAGTTTCTGAGTACCGTGTCCAAAGGGCGTCCTCATCGAGCGGGCTTGGAAAACGACCGTTAGTTATCTCGGCGTAAACGTTGTCGCCGATGAGTAACAATAAATCGGGCTTAGCCCCTAACAAGGCCTTCCACATGGCTTTGCTCTCGTTGACGTAAATATCATAAAGACAGCTCGCCGCAATCACACGTGCGGGGCGTGGGGTCGTATCAAGCGACCTAAAAACCCGCTTGTCGACAAGTCGTCCTGCGCGGGGATTCACTCCATGAACATTCAGAGCCGACGCTTCGCGCACCTCGAGAGAATACTCGGTTCCGACTTTTAAGTTCTCGATCTGCAGGTGATGAACGACAAGATCCTTTGGCCTCCTGGAGCTCGAGGTAACTAGCGTCGACGGAACTTTTGTAAGTACACCGTCGCCAAAATAAAAATCGAGATGCAAGTCTGGAGGTGCCGCAACTGCGATTTGAGTTGCGCTAGCATTCGTTAAACCTTGAACGATCGGAAGCCCATAAATTTTGGCAATTTCCGGAACCGAACTACAGGCGAAATTGAACAATAGGGCCGTGAAGCCGGCGAGAACGAGCACGTGAAAATATCTGCGGTTCATTTTACTCTCCTTGGTGCGCGCGGCGCATCTCCCAAAGAAAGTGTGAGATATAAGGACGACGATTCTCTCCGGTGGAAACCATGAGAAGCTTCGTGATCTTTAGATCGTAAGGATCAGTGAATAGCAGGATCAGCTGTTCTTGGATGAAATTTGTGTCGAGTGTGACGTAGTTGTCGGTTCCGATTCCAAGCTCGAGATTTTTCTTTTCCCACCAAGAGAATGGATGGTCTTTGTAGTCTTCGAACAGCGCAGAAAGTTTATTGTTCGATGACGGAAGTGAAACGAGCGAGACTCCCTTGTCGATCATCCGGTTAAGTACATCGTGCTGATAAAGTTCAACTTCGCGGGCGGTGTGAAACTTCGCTTTTGTGAACAACAGAATTTCATCGGGTGACAGCAGTTGACCCGCAATCAATTTGTCTCGAACAAAGAGCGAGTGATCTTGCCAATCCATCTCGCTGATCTCGTTGAACTCGAGCGTTCCAGGTCTTACGGCTTCGCCACGTGCATTCCACTTGGCTACGCGCTGGTAAAGCGAATGAAAATAAAAGTTCGGATTGATTCCAAGTGAAAGTCCGTGCTCGAGCGTATCGATTCGCCAAATGTTCATGGCATTGTCGACGGCCTGAATGCCTTTTCGCAACGTTTTCCAGACTTCGCCGTGATGGCTGCGAACCTTAAAGCCGCGGTACTGGAGTTTTCGGAACCCAAGCTTCATGTCGAGAAAATGGCTCTTGCGATAAAGCTCGGATTCGTTGCCAACCGTATCGACTTCATTCATCACATTGAGCAAATAAGGGTGTTTATCGATGAGCGCAAGAATCTGATTTACCTGATGTAGGAAGTGCTCTTTTTTCGACTTGAATCGTACGTTGTCAAAAAAGTTGGATTCTTTTCGGAATGACGGAGACAGGGTGAAGTTCCATTGCGGATATTCTTTTTTGAACTTCGTGAAGCCGTCATAAAGTCCCAAAACGACGTCTTCTTCGGTCACATCTTCGAGGCCCGGAACTTTTTCGGACTCGTCGGCTGTTGCGCGCGAGAAAGAAAACTTCAAGCGGATGAAACCTACATTGTAAAGACCGTAGAGAGTTTTTGCCATGTGGTAAGCCGCGTCGGCGTGAGCTTTGCGATCGATCAACAGCATTTTCGGAAGCATGAGGATGCTTAAGTAGCGGCTGAATCGTTCGTTATCTTTGATTGTCAAAAGTCGTTCGACATCTTCGATCGATTTGATCGGCAGTGCGCTCGCACCGTAAATGTCGACAATTTTCTTTTCGTAGATTGCTTTGTTCGGGCCAGAGAGAAGTTTTTTGATTCGCGGATAAACAAACTCCGCAGATAGCGCGCCCGTTAAATGTGTGTGTTCGTCTCGATAGGGCAGAGGGAAGCGACGGAAAAATTCGAAGAGCGCGCCCGCCACGACATGATTCAGTAAAGTTTCGATTTTGATTTGATCGGTTTGAAAAGCAGCGATGAGACCGCGGAATTCGAGAAGAAGTTTGGCGAGAGAAGCGTCGTTGAGGATTCGCTCCGAGTTCATCATCAGTTCGAGTGTGTCGTCGAGTGTGATGCCGTTTGTTTCGGATATGATTTCGATAAAAGCTTGGGTGAGTTCTTCGGACCGGTCTTCCATGCCTGATTATCTACGAACCGCGAGGAAAAACCACCGATTTTTTACTTCAAGAAGTCTTTGAGAGACTCTGGGTCAGGTGAACCGTCGGGCAACATTCGAAACTTTGGCATTCCTGAGAGTTGATCAGGCGACCCAGCGCCTTCCTCATCGTCTTCATCGCCTTTTGGGGCCGAGGAGGTCTCGCCAGTTTCCGGCCAATCTTCCCCTCGAACGGGTTGAAACTTGCCGGCAAAAGCGGAAGCGGAAAAAGACAGCAGAAGGGCAAGAGCTAGCAAGCCCGTCAACAAGTACGCAGGAAAGCGTGCCTTTTTCATATAGAAAACCATATCACGAAATCTTGCAGTGCGCTCTCATGAGTCTCAAATTGAGACAGTTTCAGAGCGGTCCTGTCGACGGTGTTGCGCAGAACGGGTTGATCGTTTTCTCTGGCACTACTTTGCCGAGTGCAAAGTCGTATGCATATTTGTGATCCCAAGAAGCGCACCAGATGGCCTTCGACTTGTCGACGCCAACACCCGTGATATCGGAAGTTGCCGGAATATCCGCTATCTTGAAAATGCATGTTTCCATTTCGAGCGAAGAGTTTCGAGCGCTAGGGTTCGCGTATCCTTCGATCAGTCCGGTATTGGCAACGAGATCAGCCTTAAATACGGTGCCGTGTGACGGTTTAGCATCGAAATACCAGGTCGCGTTGTCGGCGTCGAGATCCGTTGGGTTGCTATTCCATTTGTAAAGATCGAAACGGCCATAACCTTCAAACGAAGAAGCGAGGGGATCGGCGTGACTCGTTTCAATGACCCAGTCGTTGTAGTGAATCAGGCTCCATTGACCGAAATGTTTGTGAATGTAAGCGAAGCGCTTTTCTTCGGTGCCGTTGGGTAAAATTTCACTTTCGAACATGCAGCCCTTCATGAATTGAATGACTCCATAATTTGGAATGTTGGCTGGCTTGTCGACTTCGATAACGAATCGAAAGTCAGTCATGTAAGAAGCGAACTCAGCTCGTTCGTCGGGAAGCAAAACCTTAAGTTTGCGTTCGACAATCTTCACGCTCTTCAAATCGCAGACGCCTAGTGCTGCACAATCGACAATCGCTGGCATCTTAACGATTCGTTTCGACAGCTCCTTGATTGAGGCTGGCGTTTGAGCGAATCCAGTCGCCGATACGATCGAGATCAGTAGCAGTGTTATGACTGCACTTAAAATTCGAGAAGTTTGAAGCATAAATACCCCCGTGCTTTATGGGATAAGTTTTATGCGTCTTTGTCGAGTCGTCGTTGAAAACTAGGACTTCGCGAGCTGGTCTTTAGGCGCGGCGTTTTGGATCAGGTGAATTCCACCACGCAGATTTGATTGCGGACGTGAGTTTCAGCCACTCGGGAACCGCGCAGTCTTTTTCGAATTTGAATGTGATCGAATTCGTCGGCGTTTCTTGAATGTGAACTCCGATTGGCTGAACTGAATTGATTCCAGTTTCACGGTGCATCGCTCGCAGTTTGAGAGCGAATAGGCCCGCGATAAGTTCGGTCGTGGGGTCCGCTGGAAACGGCAGCAAGCGAGCGTCTGGCGTCACTTTTTTCAAATATGGAACGAGCGGATCTTCCACGTTGTGCATGAAGCTGTGGTCAACAGTCTCGGTGATAAATTCTTTCCAAGCACGTTTCGTTGCGCCGAACTCAGCTGCCATTGCTCCTTGATCGAGCCCCGGTGCCGTCATTCTAAAAATCGCTGTCGCATACCATGTGTGACCGTGAGGTGTCTGACATGACGGAGCCGCCGCACTTGTAAAGCGGTGAGCGGATTCGAAGCGGTAGCGAAACTTGATGACGAGGCTCATCGCAGATCCGATCGGGTCAGCGGAGTTTGCAAAACGAAAGTCGCACTTTGGCCGCGTGTCTCTTCAACAGTCACAGCAAGAGCGCGAACTCGCGAAGCAAGGTCAGCATCATTTTTTGCAGTCCCGCGCCAAGCTTGAGCAAGCGCGAAAGCAAACAGACGCGCGAGTTCTTCTGAAGTGATGTTGACGGTATCGAGGAATACAACCTCATCCTTCGGAAAGCGATACGATCGATTCAGATTTTCCCCATTGAGATCGATCACCCAGTGGGGTGTCGAGCGGATTTCTTCCTCACGAACCGCGAGGATCGGGCAATTCTTTTGAATTAACACACGTTCGTCCCAGAGGTTCGTCAGTCGTTTGATATGCGGCTTCAACTGATTGAATTCGAACCCCATCCCGAGCGGTCCGACGCCACTTAGATCGCATTCAACCGACACTTGATAGTTGTGACCATGCAGACGTTCGGCTTCAGTCGCACTCAACACCGTAAAGTGAGTCGAGCTAAATTTAAACGTTTCTTTAGCCAGGCGAATACGAAGGCTGTCCATGCCACTTCGGTAACACGAAGTGGTGGTTATTTGCCAGTTTGTTTTGCTGGAAGCTTCACGGGTAGGGCAGTAGGTACACGCTGTGGAGCCGCTGCGCCTAAAACAGTTGTTGGTTTGCGGATCGCCGCAAGCACCGCGCCTTCGCTCGTGCCGAAACGTGATCCAGCGACACCCGCAGCAAGCGCTGCAGCCGGTAGTGAGCGGTAAAGGTCTTGCCTGAAGTATGCGGCGACGGCCATGGTTTCAAGCAGTTTGATTCGAGTGGTCTGACTAGAGGACATGAGGATGTCGACCGTTCGATTCAATTTTGGCATTTGGTAGAAATTGGAATTTGCACGTTCAAGGACGAACGCTGACTGAAGCAGGTGTCCGACCGTCATAACTTCTTCATGTCCGTACGAATCCATCATTGATAGATTGCTATTCTGCACATGATTTTTAAACTGTTCTTGTCCGTAATACTGCATTGAGCCGTTGCCGGTGACGTAGCCGACGGCGAGGGCAAACCGAACGTGGGCCGCGTGCTCGATGTTGTAGGATTTTTCGAGTTTTATTTTCACAAACTGAGCATCGACAACGTCTCGGAAGAACTTGTCGATCGCGACTTGATCCCCGGTGCTCCAGAGATGACGAATCTGATCATAGGCATAGAGAGCATCGAGCAGTGGTAATTCTGCGACCGCTGTACCGGCCGGCGTGTAGGTTTTGGCCCACAATTTCAACGTTTCTAACAAGCGCTTCTCGACGGATCGGTCGCCCGACACATCTCTGGTGAAACTGGCGGCACGCAACCATCGCAATTCGGCCAGAGCATCGACGCTATCTGGCCCGTTGCTCAACACTGGGCTTGCGTTTGGTGATGTTTGCAATCGGGCATAGGCAGCCTTTTCGTAACTCTGAATGGCCGCTCGGATTTCGATCGCGCTATCTCGAAGTTGCAAGATGCGACGCCTTTCGAGTTCGGTCAGTGTAAATGGACGCGATGGACCGGCGGTCGTGAATCCGCTCGGCACTGTAACACTTGAAATGCTTTTCGCAGTTTCGAAAGCACCCATCGAAAGAAAAGTTAAATGCTGTTCTGGTTCCGTTCGCAGAACCTCATAACCATTCTCGTCGAGTTCGACAGAGAACGGAGAAATGACTTCACCATTGTAGTTGAGCACAATCTTAAGAGGTGCTGCCGCGCTTGACGGATCGTGCGAAGCCGTCGAGCTCGAGGCTAGACTCGCCACCGAAACTTCTGGAATGACCGCAACATCGACCGCCGGCTTTGGAAGTGCGACATGCTGAGCGGGCTTGCGAGTGGCGTCACCTGCCGGTTCATTGATGGTCTGCAGGGCTGCTGGTTTTTCAGGACGTAAGATTTCGATGTTAATTTCTTTTTCTGACGTCATGAGATAAACGGAGCCAGCGATGAAAGGTATTGAAAAGGCAATCAGCAGGCCACGAATCAACGCCGCGTTTGCTTTTGCCCGTTTCGCGAATCCTGCGGCTGTCGTATGGGTCAATGACGAGAGGGCGGTTCCCGACGAATCCTGTGCGCGGATGTTCATTCGCGACACATCGTAAATCCCAGTGGAAGCCGTAGGATAGCTCTTCGATCGCGAACTATCGGAGTTGGATGTCGTAGATGTAGAATCCCGAAGAGAGTCCGAATCTCCGGAGTCCTGATTGGTCTGTGGTTCGTCTTTGCCCATCTTGAATTTCATTCAGTACATAATCGGTGTTATGGGCTCGCTGCTTGACGAAGCGGGACACTCCTCGCCAGACGGCCAGTCTAGTTAATTCGACAACGTTTCATACCGATGCGTTCTAGTAGTTATTCTAGTCACGTCGGGAGATTTTTATGATGAATTCAATTAAGCAGAGACACTTGGTCGTTTTTTTCGCAGCCATCTGTGCAATCGCGATGTCAGCTTGCACGAATTCTTCTTCGGAAAGTGCCGACTCTGGCACTGATCAAGTTCAAGCTGACTCGGTAAAAGCAGCGGCGGAAGCAGAGGCGGCCGAAGAAGCATTCGCAAAAGAAAAGAATGCTAGCGGAAATCGTGGCGTTGCTTCGGTAAAAAAAACTTCGAAAAAAACTCCGAAGGAATCGATTTTTATCGTTCAAGTTGGAACGTTTAAGGTCGAAGAGAACGCCAAAAAGATTACAGACAAGCTAAAGGCTTCGGGCCTTCCGGTTTTCCAAAAGAAAATCGAGCGCGAGAACGGAACAGTACTTTTTGCAGTGCGATTCGAACCAACTCCGAATCGTGTTGAAGCAGACAAGTTTGTTGCGAGCGTGAAAGCGGCTACCGGCGAATCACCACTCATTCTCTCGGTTGGAAATTAACATCTCAACCGGCCCCGTTTTCCTCAGAGTCATCTTCGGTTGGAGTGGCTCGGGCAAATCGACGCTCATTGACGCACTTACGACTCATTCGGAAAATCTTGTCGTCGTTCGAGATGACGGGCGATCCGACCTCATTGCAAATCTCGAAACCGCGACTAATGAAAAACCTGACGCAGAAATCCTGGTCGAGGCGGAATCGGTTCTAGAGCCGATCGCAGTGGCTGAACTTTTTTATCTCGAAGGCGAAAACGGCGAGCCACCTGACGATCGTTTTGAAATTCGATCTGTAACTTCCGTGGTGGATGCAAGCCGCTTTCTTGCCGATCTTGAAAATCCAAAAACCTTGGTCGAAATGAATCTTCAATTCGATGAAGTGGATGATCGAACAAATGCCGACGTCATGCTTGAACAAATTGAGTTTTCCGATGTCGTCGTTCTCAATCGAGCGAGCGATCTCGAGCCCGGTCTGATTCAGAAAACGAAAAGTGTCATCGAGTGGCTCAATCCTCGTGCGTTGATTCTCGAGGTTCCGCCAGAAGGCGTAAATCGTGAATTCATCGAGATGTTTTGGAAAACGTCGCAAAGTATCAGTTTCGATTTCGACGAAGCCGCAGAAGGTGCAGGCTGGATTCAGCTCATAGCCAATTCTCATCCGAAACCAGATCGCGGCGCCGGTGTCTCAGGAATTGCGATCCGTGCGCGGCGTCCATTGCATCCGCAGCGTTTCTTAGAGTTCATTGAGAGCCTCAATCAACACAAGATTGCTCGGATCAAAGGTTGGATCTGGGTCGCAACTCGCAACGGCGAAACTGGAATTTGGAGTGTCGCCGGAAAATCATCGATACTGGCTGCCTCGGGTGCTTGGATGGCTGCAACGCCAATGCGCGAGTGGCCCGACGATCCCATTGAGCGTGAAGAAATCATGGCTGATTGGGTTCCACCCTATGGCGATCGCCGACAAGAAATCTGCATCATCGGTTTCGAGTTGAACGAATTCGAACTTCGAAAATCGTTTAAGTCTTGCATGCTGACGGATGAAGAGTTTGCGCTCGGACCTGAGGCCTGGGCGAAATGGGCGGATCCACTTCCAGATTGGTCGGTCGAAGACGGCGAAGATTTCGACGGCTTGCTTCAGTGATTGCGAACCTGCGGTTCGACTTACATCAAGTCGTAGAGATCGGGCTTCTTTTCGCCGGCGCGTTTTACAGCGTCGATGGCAAACGTACCGATAAGATCTTGAAGAGCATCACCATCAATCATTGCCTGCCCAAGTTCGACAGTCAAAACTGGGATTTGATAATCTCGCCACATGTAACGACCTAAGCTTCCCGGGAAATTCCCGAGAGCGCGCCACGGGAGATCTCGGTAAGCCGGAAATTGCATTTTCGGTCCATCGAAATCCAAAACTTTATAGGGCGTGTGATTAGAAATGATGAAGTCCGGTTTAAACTCTTTGATGTGCGCAATGATGCATTTCGTTTCGGGCTCGCTTGCGGGGCCTTCGCCAGGAAATCTGCGATCGCTTTTTTTCTGCGATTTCTCCCAGTAAGCCATCGCTTCTTCGTTCCAATCTCGCGTTGGAAAATTTCGATTGAGATCGACTCCTGCAGCATTCGGCCGAGTCTTGCGAAGCAGACCATCAGGATTTAACAGAGGTAAAATTCGCCAAGTGCTGCGGTGTTTGTCGAGTTTCGACAATCGTTCGGACCAAGCGAGAGTCAGTTCGGCCGAGAGTGGCTCGTCGCCGTGAATGAGACCCAGCGCGAGAATTCGTTTGCCCCGTTTGTCCGAAGATTCTTGATCGACGTGAAAAATCGGTCGGCCTTCGCGACTCATGCACTTCGGTAGTTTCAGAATGCGATTGCAAATACCTTCGACGCTTGAAAAGTTCGCCGCACGGGTCGTGAGTTTTACGTATTGCAGACAAAGATCTTTATCGCTCGTGACAGCGCCCTTGTCGGATTCGACCTTTTCTGCGGCCACTGCGCGACCAATCGTAAACACCACGATCGCGGTCGTGATGAGGGGAAGCCAAGCAAGCGCGAGTTTTCTGCGGTCCATCTTTGTAAAAATAAGAGGAAGTGATGCGAGACTCAACATAAACGATCAGTATGGTTTCTTATTGCGGGTCAGTTGCATTTAGAATTGGCCTTTTTTAGGGGTTCGGGCGATAAGGATCAGGTATGGAATCGCCTGTTGAAACAATAACGTCCGGGGTGTCTTCAAGCGAACCGCGTGGCGGCGCCGGGACCTCCGAATGGCGCGATCGCCTGGGCATCTGCCTGTCGGTTTTGTGTCTCGTTCACTGCATATTGACCCCCATTCTTTTAGCGATGGTGCCGGTTGGAGCCGCCTTAGGCTTTTGGCAGCATGGTTTCCACCAAGTTTTTTTGATGGTTGTGCCGATCGTGGCGCTTCTCGCCTTTATTCCTGGATGGAAACGTCATGGCGACTCGCGCGTTTGGTACTGGGGCGGGTTCGGAATATTCTTTTTAGCTCTGGGCGTCGCAGTTGCCGAGGTTTTCGGTCACGGTGCCCACAATCAAATCGAGTGGGCGCCGCTTGCCGGTGAATTGGTGTTAACTCTGGCGGGCGGAGCATGCTTGATTCGTGCGCATCTGCTGAATCGCGAACTCTGCGTTTGCTGTGAACATCACAACCACGCCTGAGTCACAGCTTGGCTTGACGGTTCGATTGATTCGATTAACTTCGGCTGCATGAAGACCGTTAGTTCTATCCTCAAAAAAGGTTTGTTGGTTCTGCTCCTCGTCGGCGTCATTTTTGTGGTCGTCGAATATTACAGCTATATTTTTTCTCGTACCGTTATCGGCCGCATCGACAACGTTCAACGCGTCACTGGCGTGACTGCGATGATCGGAAATCGCCCGCTCACCGAAGGTCAAATGCACACGTACTCGGTTTCGATTCGTCAGCCGAATGGCGAAATGGTGACCGCTGTGAGTGAAGACGGGCAGTGGCAGATCGCGCGCACCGGCTCTTGCGTGAAAGCGAATTACTATCCGTATCCGCCATGGAATTTAAAACGTGCTGGAACCTATTTTAATGCTCGACTGATCACACTTGTCGATTGCGAGAGCCAAGCTGCTCGCGATATCGGAATTGATCCGACAAGCTTCGCCAATGTGCCGATTCCAAAGGGCGCCGGACCTGAGGGTCCCGCCGATGTTCCGCACGAGATGCAGCAGCTCCAGGCCCCCATGGAACCCGCACAACAGTAATCTCTGCGGCGCTCTCTTTAGTATTCTTGTGAAGCCATCATAATCCAGCGGGCGATGAGCAGTCCTGAGACTAGGACGAGTGCGGTTCGCGCTAGTTTTCTTGCTTCGTCTTCTTGCGACCGACGCGAGCTATACGTTGAACCCATCCAAGCTCCGAGTCCGATCGGTACCGCCATGACGAATCCCATCGCCCAGTTGACGTTTCCCTGCCAAGCGTAAGTCGCGAGGCTGAACGAGGCGCTGCCAAGATTTGCGAGCTTGCCGGTGCCCATCGCGATGGTCGCGGGCATTCCGCCTAGCAGAAAGAGCGACAGAAACATCATTGTGCCGCCGCCAGGTCCTGCGATTCCGTCGTAAAATCCGGCGAGATAACTTCCAACCAGTGCCAGTCGCGGGTGTTTCGTATGTCCAACTGGTTTTGTCCAGAGCTTGCGCGTGAAGACGAGAAGTAAGACCACGGGTGCGATGATCACAAGAAACCATTTGAAGAAACTTTCGGGAAGATAAGGAGCGCACAGTGCGCCCATCACGGCGCCGACACACGTGACGCCGAGAATTTTCCACGCGCGCGAAAGATCGACTTGGCTATTGCGGAAATAAACCGAAAGCGCGGTCAACTGTGCGGCGACAGCGGCGATTTTATTTGTACCGATGGCGCTCGCATTTGGTCCGAGTATCAATAAAAAAACCGGGACCGTGATCAGGCCGCCACCGCCGACGACCGAGTCGATCAGTCCGCCAAGAAAACCGCCAATAACCAGAAGTAAAATGTCGTTTAGTTCCACGAAGTCACCGCCGTTTTCTAAGCGAGCTCGCGACTAAAATCCATTGGTAAAAACCTCCTAGTATTTCGGCCATTTCATTCGCACGGTGCCGCGAATCGGCGCTTTTTGGGCCACCCCTTTGAAAATAGGTCTGGCAACTAGCGTCGTGGGCCACTCTGTTCCTTAGGAAGCTGGCTCAGCGCTTGATGATATGGGAAGGCAGCTGACCCGCTCGGAGAATGAATGACACGCACCCAAGGTTTGGAAATCGTTAAGGTACAAGGAAGAATGCTTCTAGCACTCTTGGCTCTTCTCGGTGCGTCCGTCGCTTCTGCGAAGGCGGGCGACAAAGAATCCGATTTGCTTAATTCGAGTGTCGTTTGGTCCATCAGTCAGAAGACCGCACTTGCTCCGCTATCGGTTCAAGCCGCAGTTGTAAACTACAACCCGACATACACCCTCGTCTTGCCAAGCGGCGAGGTGATGCCGCTCAACGTGAAGCCCGTTCCTATGCGTGGATTTTCGAAAGCGGAAATCAATGACGCGATGGAGGACACTCGCACGATCGTCGAAGCAGCGGCGCGACTGATTTATAGCGGATCGAACTTCGCATCGGCTGTCGTCACTCGTGATCACGCCTATGCCGTGACTCCAGATTCCCGCTGGCTGCTTCAGAACAATCTTACGAGCTTCGACCCAATCCGTGCGGCGTGGGATGACGAAGCTTTAAAAGCTCCGCTTAAAGAAATTCTGGAAACGCAACAGGGTCCCGCCGCTTCAAAAAAGTCGGCGAAGCAGCGGTTCACAGCCGTGATTTCTTTTATCGCAGACTCGGTTTGGGAATCGACGATTCAGGCCTACTGGATGCACCAAATTTCTAAATCGCTGAATCGACGCGCGAAGGAATTCGGTCTTCAAGTCGTGTTGCGTGGAGAAATTCAATTCGGAATGGGTAAGTTCAGTGTCATGAAGACGCTGCCGATCGTATTAAGCATCGGGTACAATCGTGAAACACGTACGGTGGTTTTCCGACGTGGAATACGAAAGGAAACAATGTCCGGCGGAACTGCGTGGTCATTGTCATTGAAAGTCGAAGTAAAACGATACCGCCTCATGGCAGATGTTGTTGACGCTGGTGATCCGCGCCCGGGCTACGGCTCGTACAAAGGCGAATCTTGGTATCCACCGGCACCTCCATTTTTATCAGGAGTTGCCGAATCTGGCCGCGGTTTTCAAAGCGAAGGATTCTCGTTCGGTATCAATTTTGCCGACATTATTCCAGGCGCTTATTTGATGAATACAGTTAATTCGTTCGAAGAAACGCAGCGTGTTGCCTACTCGGCTCCGCTCCCGCGACCCGGCGAATGGATGAAGATGTTCCATGAACAAGTCGAAGCATCTAAAACGATGTTTGAAAGTTCAATAACCCGTGGCGGTCGCTGCGAAATGCTCTTCAAGCCCGCACGCGCAATGTAGGTCACTGCCTAGCAAACAACGTCACTTTTGACGGGCCTCAGCCTCCACAGTCATCAGGAACTTGGCTCGGGACTTGATGATACGGGAGTGCCTCATGGACCCTCCCGGAGAACGAATGATCCCTAAGATGCTTCTCACATTCCTAGCACTTCTTGGAGTGTCTGTAGCCTCCGCGAAAGCAAACGGACCAGAGGCAGTGCCCACGTTTAATAGCGGGGGCTGGACTCTCAATGCCCCAGCGACGCTTCCGCCGCTTTATGTTCAAGCCTCGGTCGCAAACAATATTCCGACCTTCACGATGGTGCTGCCATCTGGCGAATCAATACCCCTTCACTTGAAGCCGGTGTCGCTTGATAGACTTTCAAACGAAGAAATTTGGCGCGCTGTTGAAGATACCCGCACGATAGTCGAATCGGCCGCTCGGCTGCTTTATTCGAAAAACTATTTTGCAACGGCCATCGTGACTCCAGACTACATGCACACCGTCAGTGTGGACGCCAGTTGGATGCTTCGCAACCACCTGACGGAGTTCGATCCGATTCGCGCTATTTTCGATGATGAAACTCTAAAAGCTCCAATCAAAGAGATCTTGGAATCCGAAAACTCGCCAAGTCCTGCCAAGCTGACGGCGAAACAACGCTTCTCGAAATTGATTACTCTTCTTGGCGACGCTGTTTGGGAATCGACGATCCAGGCCTATTGGACCTACCAAATTTCGAAATCTAGAAACAAACGCTCGAATGAAATCGGAATCCAGATCGTATTCCGCGCCGAAGTTCAGTTTGGGATGGGCGGACTCAACATCATGAAGACGCTGCCGATTGTACTCAGCATTGGCTACAACCGCGAAACTCGCGAAGTCGTGTTCCGTCGCGGAATTCGTAAAGAATCGATGACGGGCGGAACCGCATGGTCGTTATCGCTAAAAATGGAAATTAAGCGTTATCGCCTAATCCACGATTTGGTCGAGGCGGGCGATTCGCGCGGCAGAGGCTTCGGAGCCTACAAGGGCGAGTCTTGGTATCCGCCGGCACCGCCGATTTTTGCAGGCGTTGCCGATTCCGGTCGCGGGTTTTCGAGTGAGGGAATTTCGATCGGACTTAATTTGGCCGATCTCGTACCAGGTTCGATTTTGAATACGGTCAATGCATTCGAAGAAACTCAGCGAGTTGCATATTCGGCGCCGCTTCCGAACGCAGGTGAGTGGATGAAGCGGCTACATCAGCAAGTCGAAGCATCAAAATCTTTGTTTGAAAATACAATGACTCGTGGCGGTCGCTGCGAAATGCTTTTCAAGCCCGCACGCGCCTCACGTTAATTATTCGTCGAACCGAATGGTTCGCACTATTCATAGACGAGTTCGAAGCGCCTTGATTCAGACCACAGCTTCGTTTTCAATTTTCGCACTCGCCAAAAGAGTGCTCCTTCCGGAAGATCGCCCTGAAGCGTGTACTCGGCGTGATCGATCTTTGCTTTTTCGACGATGTTGACGAAATCGCCGTCCGTCGCAATTTGCACTTCAAACCCAGTTGATGCTTCGAAGTCCCATTTCAGCTTACCGTATTTTTTTGCGGTTGCGCCGCCAACGATGATTCCATCTTCTGCGGGGAATGTTAGAACGGGCACTAGCGGAGAAATCATAGCGGGTTGGCGCGGCGCTTTTACGATCAAAGCTTTGAATTTTCGTTCGACCGGCTTGTAGCTCGGGACTTCCTGAACTTCCGATGTCATTGAGACTTTGTGACCGAATTCGTTGACCGCGGCGACCGTCCAAAAAAGATCTCGACCGACATCATGAGGAACTTTTTTAGAAGCTGTGCGCGTCTGTATCACTGTCGAAGTTTCCTCCGTGAATTCTCGCGTAGGGCTGAGTCGAAGTTCGAAACCAGCGACTTCGGTGCCGGTCTCCCATTTCAATTCAACTTCGGTGGCGTCAGGGTCGATATTTGTTTTCGCCTTTTTTGCAGCTGGGGCTGGCAACCACGTCGTCAGACGCGACGCTGGACCGTACGATCCAAGAGTGCCATCTTTTTCAATTCGGCGAAGTCGCGCGAATAGGATTCCCAGCGGAAGGGCCGGTGGCAACAGTTCGCCGTCCGAATCTGGTTTGACTCGCTCTGGGTTTGTGAACGATTCGTCTCGCGAAAGCTCGAAGATGACTGCTTTTAGAATCTCTGATCGCTTGAGGTATTCACTGCGCGCGAGCCCCTTAAATAATTCATCTGCGACTTTTACTCCACGAAGTTCGGATTCGCGCAGAATTACGAATCCTTCTCGAATTCTCGAGACTTCGTCATCAGCGAGAACAATCTTCCAGCCACGAGCGAAAAGTTTAAGGTCGGGATCGTTCAGTTCGAGTCCCGCGCGTAGGATTTCACTCTTGTCTTGTACTTGAAGCGCGAGCGGACGGCTGGTGAATTCTTGGCCATCGACGCCGGCAGCGGTCACTCGAGTAAAGTAACGACCAGCAGGAACGCGGCTCAAATCAAATTCGCGATTGCGAACTTGAAAACTCTGCGCAACTTTTTTGAAGGTCTCGTCTTCCGCAAATTCGAGACGATAGACAGAGGCCAGTGCACGGTCTCGCCATGTTAGCCATCGTCGTCCCAAGCGCCGCAGCTGATCTGGTGTCTGACTTTCCACGAGGCTGAACGCTGTATACGCTAAGATGTTTTCTTTCGATCGCAGGCGAACGAACCAAGCACCCAAGCTTCGATCTGCGAATCCGATGCTCGCGGTGGGCGAATCGCCGATCGCTTGCGTGAACAAAACAGAAGTAAATTGCGGTTCACGCGCGAACTCGAGAGTGAGGCCCGCTGATTGGATCGATTGCGACCACGTGAAATCGATGCGCTCACTTTTTTGTAAGTCGTGAATCGAACCAACATGCGGTTCGATGCTTGCAAACACAGCGTTTGCAGTTCCATCGGCTCCAGCGGTCGGAACAAGGACGCCAAACTCGTACTTTGGCAATCCAGATACTAGCGCCATTCCGCTATGAACCGTGACGCCATCAACGGCAGTCGACACGACTGAATTTGGCGCTACGATAACACGCGCCTTGCTTTTAGAATTGGTCATAACAATCGATGCGCCTTGAGTTGCGAGTGTCGACGGCGAAGTCAATACCGCTACGTTTTGGCGAGCCCAAAATGAAGTATCCTGAACTCGAGTGAATGCTTGTGCGCTTGGATGCGCAGACGTCTCGACAGACCACTGCGGACTTCGATTGAAGTCCTTCGAAATTTGCGCGCGACCGTTCCATTGAACATAGGTCCAATAACTGCTCGCAACGAGTGCAGCGAATACTGCGAACGAGATCAAACTCGTCGTGCGATTGTTTTTCGAATGAGTCTCATGACTCGTCTCTTGCGGTTCCATCCGATTCTTTAATCGGAATTCTCGAAATGATACTGAACCGACCAAGGTCTTGTTGCGTCTGATTCATGAGCACATCAAGATCAAGGTGTAGAGGTGCAACTATGAAATTCGCTCAAATGGTCCTGCGTCCCAGCCTGATGACGCTACTTATCGCTGGAACATCGGCAGCTGCGCTCGTCGCCGCAGTAACCATCATCGTTGGGGAAGCGCGCCTTGGTGATGCCGTTGCTCTTAATCAGTGGCTCGCTCGAGACATTGCGTCTCAGTTCATCGGCGTCGCATCTCGGTCGCTCGCGCGTGCGCAAAAGTTTGGCGATCTCGTTCGCCGCGAGTCGGGAACTTTCGATCCGGCCGCAAAGCGCGACTTCGATCTCGATCCTAGTTTGAAAGCGATCTGGGTTCTTGATGCGTCGGGTGCCGGGCCAATTCAACCTCTGGCTCGACTCGAGCGCGACGGATTTACGATTGCAGAACCACAATTTGAAAATGTTCGGCGGCTCACCGACGCAGCAATTGCGAACGGTTCGGCAGCGCACGGGATTGTTCCTGGCATAAGTGCGATCGCTCTCAAACTTGGCGACATGCCTCGAACAGTGTTGTTGTTTTCTGACGAATCGATTTTTGCGAGAGCCAATGGCGGACCTTGGGGTGACAAGTGGATGCTGCTTTCGCCAGCTCTCGATAAGACTGACGCTGTTTTGATCGAGGCGACGAGCGAACTTCGTGAAGGTACAAACTTTCCTTCGTTCGACGAGATCTCGCGTCTTGTGACTGCGCAAAATCCCGCGCGAGAAAGATCTGAATTTACCAGCGAGATGGTCGCTGGAAATGGTGCCGCTTTTCAGGTTTCCGGTGTGCAGACGGGTGCGTTCGGTGTGATTGCGGTTGCCGTGACTCCACTTGAAGGACTTTTCGTGAGCACGGGTCAGCTGCTTAAGATTGCTCTGGGCATTGCAGTCTCATTATCAATCTTGGTGATGTTATTTCAGAGCGTTCGATATCGACGTTCTTCGTCTCGCAGTGAGACGTCTCCCTAGACGTTTGTCTGCATCTGAACGCCCTAGGCAACGCTTAAGGTTAAGCTTGGATGTTTCTGTCAACTCTCTAGTCTCAAACGCCGAAACGAAGGTGTTGAGGAGCTAGAAAAGATGACTACTTCAGGTAGCGATTTTTCCAATGAATACATTGTGGTAGCCGAAGATTCACCGCCGAATCGGACGATACTTGTCCTGCTTTTACGAAAGCTTGGATTCAAAGTATTGGAATGCGACGACGGCGAACTTGCTTGGCAAGTGATAGATAGACATCGCGACAAAAAAATCGTCGCGATTATTTCTGACATCATGATGCCGAACATGGACGGAATGGAACTGCTTCGCCGCGTTCGAGCGGACGAATTCTATGCGAAGACGCCATTCGTTTTCGTCACTGCGGTTTCAGAAAAAGATTACATCTTCGAAGCAAAAAAATTGAACGTTCAGGGTTACATCTTGAAGCCTGTCACCTATAAACGGGTGTCACAAAAGCTTCAGGAAATATTCCCAACGAAGAAGTTGCCTCATGCAGGCTAAAGGGATTCGTAAGTAATGGGAGCAGCGGTAAAGCAGAAACTGCTATCAGTTCACGAGATAGTCGCGAAGTTGGATGATCTTCCAACGTTGCCGGCTGTCGTCTATGAACTGAACCGCATCATCAACGATCCAATGTCTTCAACGAGCGACGTTGAAAACATCATGTCGAACGATCTCGCGTTGACGGCGAAAGTTTTGCGTCTTGCAAACTCCGCCTATTACGCAATTCCCGGTGGAGTTACAAGCCTTCAACGGGCTATTGCGTACATTGGCTATGATACCGTAAACCAGTTGGCGCTTTCGGCGAGTATCATCAATGCTTTGGATTCTAAAGAGAGCGTCGGTTTCGATGCTCGAGCATTTTGGAAACACTCGCTTGGTGTCGCAATGGCTGCCGAAGTGATAGCGAACGAAGTGAAGTACAAAACGCCAAGCGACTTGTTCACGTGCGGACTCGTACATGACATGGGAAAAATCGCGCTACTGTTGATCACGAAAGAACAGTTTACCGATACCATCAAATACGCGGCCGAGAACAAGCTAAGCTTGGTTGAAGCCGAAGAGACGTTAGACTGCGCACGACACAACCACATCGGATTTCAGCTCGCGACAAAGTGGCGTCTCCCTTATCAAA
>JAYSYF010000360.1:0-3032 GCA_043716655.1 Bdellovibrionales bacterium
CGAGAGGTTTCGTGTATGTCTGCCCTTCTTCAAGAGCCCAAGTCATAATCTTTACGAGTTCGGCTCCTGCAGGTGCTGCTGTCTTTTCGAAAGCGAGCAGGTAAGTGAACGAGGTGATCGGATAAGACTTCGGTCCGGCCGCGTTTGTCAGCGAAACTTTGAAATCATCCGGAATTGTCTTCAGTGCTGCCGCTGCTGCCTCTGTGACCGATGCAAGATTCGCTTCGACGAATTTTCCTGCCGAGTTTTTCAAATGCGCCGTTGGAAGTTTTTCGTTCAAGGCGTACGTCAATTCAACGTAGCCAAGTGAGCCGACCGCATTTTTGATGTTCGCAGTGACGCCTTCGTTGCCTTTTCCACCCAAGCCCGTCGGCCATTTGATTGCTTTACCAACGCCGACCGTGGTCGCGAAGTTCGGATCAACCTTGCCGAGATATTCCGTGAACACGCCAGTCGTTCCAGATGAATCCGAACGGTAAACGAAAACGATCGCTTGATCCGGAAGAACGACGCCGGGATTCAACGCTGCGAGTTTCGCGTCATTCCACTTTTTGATTTTGCCTTGAATGATGTCAGAAATGGTTTGGCCTTCGAGTTTGATCGCAGCTTTCACAGACGGAAGGTTGTACGACATAACGACGGCGCCGATGGCAACGGGAAGGTGCAAGATGGGGCCGCCAGCTTCGGTCACTTCTTTTTCGTTCATCGGAACGTCGCTCGCAGCGAAGTCGATCGTGCGTTTCTGAAGCTGCTTGATGCCTCCGCCAGAGCCGATCGACTGATAATTCACTTCGATCTTCGGGTACTTCTTGTTGTATTCAGAAAACCATTTCGAAAAGAGCGGGTTGATGAATGTCGAGCCCGCTCCGGTCAGAAGTGTTTTGTCTCCGCGCACTTCAGCAGCATCCGCGGGCGTTGCCAGGCCAGACGCCAATAGGGCAGAAATCGCCAGGATCGAACGAAATAAAACGGACTTTGCTGCTGACATGGGAACCTCTCGGCTATGAGTTGCCCGCATAAGACATGACTCTAGCGGCAGCAGCAACGGGTTGACGGGTTGCGGTACGCATTCCTAACGAAACGCTGTTTTCCAGTTCAGATTTTTCGTCATTCCAAAAGCCAAATTCGACTTTTTGTTCTCGAACGGCATCAAGAACACTTTCGACTGATCGCTCACCCTTGCGGATCTTTAGCATCGTCTTCCAGGAGCTTACTTGACTGGCGCGATGCAAATCGCTCGTCGCGATCAGCGGAAGTCCCGATTCGTACACCTGATTGAAGAACTTCCGACCGCTCGCAACCTCCCACGCGTCGAAAGTACTTTTAAGTTCTTCGCGTCGATTCCAAAGATGCAACGTCTGTGGTTCGAAGAGTCCGGTGTGTACAGGGTGCGCAGCGATAGCTAATGCACCTTGACCGCGAAGCTCTCGACTCATGACTTCAATGTCGAGTTCGGCTGAAAGCCATTCCGTTACGCCGATACCGAGCACGTGGGCCGATCGCTGATTTGACCACGAGTTCTTACTTAGCTCGAATCCTGGAATCACTTGAAGCCTGTACATCGACCAAGCTCGTTCAGCTTCGATATGAATGGTCTCGAGATACTTCGGAAATGTTTCTTGTGTGAGAGTGTATTTGAGAGCGCCGGCCGCGAAGCCGAGAAAACTTTTTTGCTCGCAGATATGATCCGTGATCGCGATGCAACCGAAGCCTCGACTTCCATAGAAATCGACCAACTGAGAGATAGTCATTTGTCCGTCACTGAACGTCGAATGAACGTGTAGATCAGCTAAGATCATAATTACCTCCCGTGTGTTACGAAGATAATGGCAGAAATGAGAAGAAGACTTTGTCAGCATCGAGTTCGAAGACGGTTAGATCTTGATTTCCTAGGGCGTTCGGCCCTTAAAATAGGCCATGGCGTCTGGCATTCCATCTTCGACTGGTTCAAGCAATGGTCTCACTGGTAAAACGAAACTTCAAACAGGAACACGACTCGCCGCCATCGACGTCGGATCAAACGCGATTCGCCTTGTTATTGGCGAACTTGAAGCTAACGGCGAAGTCCGCACACTAAAAAAATATCGAGAACCGGTTCGTCTAGGCAAAGATACGTTTTCAGAAGGCGCCATCTCGAAAAAATGCATTGAGCGCACGCTCGAGACCTTTGCAAAGTTCAAAGGATTTTTAAAAGAGCATAATGTAAAACATGTGCGGGCCGTCGCGACCAGTGCGATGCGAGAAGCTGCGAACAGCAAGTTCGTCGTCGAAGCAGTTCTGAAACAAACTGGAATCAGCATTGAAGTGATCGATGGTTTCGAAGAGGGACGCCTCATCTTCTCGGCGGTTTCGAACCGTGTCGATCTTGAAGGCAGCCGATCGATACTCATCGATATCGGCGGTGGCAGTGTCGAAATCACGGTCGCTGAGGGCCTAAAAATCAAATCGACTCAGTCGTTCCCCCTAGGCACAGTCCGGATGCTCGAAGCGCTGGAAACTCGGGGGCTCAAAGAAAAACACTTGCCTACTGTGATCGAAGAAAACTTCAAACCACTAAGAATTTTTCTCCGCGATCAGTTGAAAGAAAAGCCGGTCGACTTCGCAATCGGAACCGGTGGAAATTTTGAATGTCTCGGAAAACTGCGCGTCGCGCTCCTATCAAAGACGTCGATCTATTCCATGACCTTCGAAGAACTCACAGAACTCACCGACCATTTAGCCAGCATGACTGTAAAAGAACGCGTTCAATTTTTACGATTGAAAAACGATCGCGCCGACGTGATTGTGCCCGCAGCGTTAGTAACTCTGGCGATCATGGAAGCGATCCCCACAGATACCCTCAACGTCCCCTTCGTGGGTCTAAGAGACGGCATTCTGGCCAGCCTACTGTAAATTAACCGTTATGAAAGTGCGCGGAGCGCCCATGGTGGTAGCGACCATAACAGTCGCGCTTCGCCCGGCATCAGAGCGTTACCAATTTCCAGGCAAGTCGCACCACCCTTTTTCAATGGATAGCGGCTTTTCTCCTGTCC
>JAYSYF010000037.1:0-21911 GCA_043716655.1 Bdellovibrionales bacterium
CGTCGGCGGTAGGTCCAACCGAGTCGCCCGCATTGTCGCCAACGCAGTCGGCAATAACGCCAGGGTTCCGAGCGTCGTCTTCTTTAATATTGAACGCGATCTTCATCAAATCGGACGCGATGTCGGCGATCTTGGTAAAGATGCCGCCGCAAATACGAAGGGCCGCTGCACCCAGCGATTCGCCGATGGCGAAACCAATGAAGCAAGCGCCCGCGGACTCCGGAGAAACGAAGAGCAGAATCGAGATCAGCAGAATAATTTCAACGCCGATCAGTACAACGCCGATCGCCATTCCTGATCGAAGTGGAATTTCCATCACGGGATAAGGTTTGCCGCGAAGCGATTCGAAAGCCGTGCGCGCGTTTGCGTAGGTATTCAGACGAATGCCGAACCAGGCCACCGAAAACGAACCCAAGATACCCAAGATAGACCAAGCTAAAATCGTCGCGACTTTGCCGATTCCGAAACCTTGGAGGAATCCAAAGTAATAGACTATGCACGCGCCGATGAAGAGCTCGAGCACGATCAAAAGTTTGCCCTGCTGAAGCAGATACGTTTTGCACGTTTCGTAAATGAGAGCCGAGATGTCTTTCAACATTTCATGCGCTGGGAGTGCCTTGATGCGAGTGAATTCGATGAGGCCGAAGATGATGCCGAGAACTCCGATGACGATTCCCGCATAGAGAATCTCAGTTCCTAGAATTTCTTTTCCGAACATTTTGAACGGAACGTCCAAATTCGGCATGATGAGGCTTGCCTCAGACGCCATTGCTTCAGCGCCCGAAAGTGTCGCAACCGCAGCAACTAATGCCAGACCCCAAAAACCGAACAAGCAACTAAACAAACGCTCAAAGCGGATGCGCATGGTAACTCCTCTAAAATTTCGATAGGAACCACGCACGAATAGCGCGGGGTGGACTCAGGTGTCACGAGCGATTTGAGAAATAGCGGCTGACCGCACGCTGCCTTGACCATGGTAACGCGCTGAATTACTAAGCCACTATGTCGATCACTACCCCGCTCGCAGAATTACGTCTTACGCAAACCGTTCAGAAGGGCGGATGCGCCGCTAAAGTCTCGGCGACTGAGCTTCGCAAAATCTTGGCAGGAGTTCGTTTTCCCGACGCGGCTCGAAGCCTTTTGCCTGAGAGTTTACTGATCGACGGCCGCTTTTTCGACGATGCGAGCGTGCATCGACTCACGAAAGACCTAGCCATCGTTTCGACGCTCGATTTTTTCACACCGATTGTCGATTCCCCACAAACTTTCGGCGCGATCGCAGCGGCCAATGCACTTTCGGACGTCTACGCAATGGGCGGTCGACCGCTCACAGCGCTTGGCATTCTCGCGTTTCCAGTCGCGACTTTCGAGAACGATGTCATTCAAGCTGTCATGCAGGGAGCTTGCGACACGTTGAGCGAAGCCCGCGCGACACTTTCGGGCGGACACTCGATAGATGACGACACGTTGAAATTCGGTCTCGCAGTCACCGGTCTCGTTCATCCCGATAAAATTTGGTCGAACACAGGGGCGCGCGCTGGCGACATACTGATCTTAACAAAAGCGCTCGGCACAGGTGCATTGACCGCCGCGCTGAAACGCCAAGTCGTCGTTGAACGCGAAATACAACCGGCACTCGATTCGATGATGAAGCTAAATAATGTCATCGATGCCCTCGAATTATCAGGTTTGGCCGACGCGATTCATGCTGCGACTGATATCACCGGCTTTGGGCTTGCCGGTCACTCGATGCAAGTCGCGAATGCGAGCGGCGTCGATCTCGAATTCGATTTCAACAAGCTGCCGTTGCTTCCCGGTGCGCTCGAGATGATTCGAGACGGATTTTTAACGAAAGCGCATCGTACGAACCGTGAGTACACAGAAAAGTCGCTGCTAACCAGTACCGATATTTCTTCGGAAAAAATCCCCGTGTTATTCGATCCGCAGACGAGCGGTGGACTCTTGCTTTCAGTCGACGCGTCTCGCGCTGCGGCCGTGCTCGGTGCCATCACCTCTGCGTTTTCTGTCGCCGCGATCGTAGGGCGTGTCACCGCTCGAACGGGTGCGACTTCGATAGTGAGTATTAAGTCAGGCGGCCAGTGAGAAAACTCTCGAGCGACGAAGAAATTCTAAAACATCTTCGCGATCGACGGCCAATTCTCGACGTCCGCGCGCCGATCGAGTTTGAACAAGGCGCACTTCCGTCGAGCTTTAACTTGCCGTTGCTCAATGACGACGAACGAGCACAAGTCGGCACGACCTATAAAACTTCCGGGCCCGAAGCAGCTTTGAAGCTCGGCTACAATTTGATATCGGGCGATGTGCATGCGGAACGCCTGCGTGCATGGCGTTCGTTTCTAGATAAAAATCCGGACGCGGCCGTCATGTGTTTTCGCGGCGGTCAGCGATCGCAGTTGGTACAGGCCGAGCTTTTGCGAAATGGATACGACAAGCCGCTGGTCGAAGGCGGATTCAAACGAGTCCGAGCACTTTTAACCGAACAAGTCGAAAAAGTTTGCGACACGCGGTCGTTTCGTGTGCTCTCGGGTTACACCGGCACAGGCAAAACAGAAGTTCTGCGCGCGGAGTCTGCGCGGCCCAATCAAACACTGGCATTTTTGGATCTTGAAAAGACGGCGAAACATCGCGGCTCTAGTTTCGGAACATGGACCGAAGCGCAACCGGCCCCCGTCACGTTCGAAAATCAACTCGGTCTCGAAGCCAGTCGATTACTGAATCAAACGACGGCCGATGAACCGATTTGGATCGAGGATGAATCGCGTTCGATCGGGAAACGCGTCCTGCCCCTCAAACTGTTTTCCGCCATGTCAGAATCGAAAGTTTGGATCATGGAGCGTCCCCGCGCTGAGCGAGCCGTGCGCCTGACCGCAGAATACCTTACTGAAAATTACGGCCTTGCGAACGGTGTCATCCCCACCGAGGAAATCGCGGCTCGTGTTCGCCAAGACATCAGTCGAGCCGTTCTCAACATTGAACGACGTCTCGGTGGCAGCGAAACGAAAAACGTACTCGGAATGACAGACGAGGCCATGCAGTCGTTTACCCGCACTGGCCACTATTCTGATCACTGGCCTTGGGTCGAGAGAATCCTCGAGACCTACTACGATCCTCTCTATGAAAATCACCTGGGCCAAATCGGTGGACGAGTCATCGGCCGAGGGCCAGAAGAAAGTTTCCGCGCTTTTGTACTCCGCTAAATCAACCGATTCGTCTGGTGATGAGCGCCATTAAACTTCAAGAGCATTTCTCAAGCGATTCCGTCCGGGTCTTTGAACCGGGTGACATCATTTTCTCGCAAGGTGATGACAGCCGCGAGATGTTCGTCGTCCTCGAGGGACATGTCGAAGTAGTAAAACCAAATCCACGTGGCGGCGAAGTAAAACTCGCATCACTCGATCGCGGTGAGTTCCTCGGCGAAATGTCGCTGCTCGAATCACTGCCACGAAGCGCGACAGCTCGCGCGGTCAACCAAGTAAAACTTCTTGCGATTCAACCTGGCGGATTTCTTCTAAAAATCCGACGAGATCCAACGTTCGCTTTTGAAATTATGCAGTCGCTGTCTCGTCGCATTCGAGTGACGAACGAAGCGTTGATCAAAGCGATGAGTCGCGGTGAGACTTCGGTCGAATCGTTGCGAAACATCATTCAGGGCGCTGAATTCGACAATCATAATCCGCCGACGCCAGCAAACGGTGCGCAAGAAGCGGACAAAAAGTCGTGATCACCGATATCACAGCTCGGAAGCTGCTGGTCATCTCTGACTTGCATCTGGGCAATCCATTTTCTGCAGCCAAACGCCCCACAGTTGAATTCTTGAATTGGGCGGCGGCAAACGGCTATGACGTTGCTATCAACGGTGACGGTTTTGAAATCGCGCAGGTTTCGTTCACACGAATTGCCAAAGACGTTCCAGAAGTTTTCCATGCGCTGAAAAGCTTCACGTCGCAGGGGCGCAGTCTTTATTACGTGATCGGAAATCACGATATCGTGCTCGAAAACTTTTTGAACGATTGGGGCGGCTTCAAGATGGCGCCTTTCCTCAACGTCAAGTCCGGCGACAAACGCATTCGCATCGAACACGGTCACCTCTATGACCCATCGTTTGTGAACAACCCAGAGCTCTACGAATTTCTCACTTGGGCCGCCGGTCTCGCTCTGCAAGTTCATCCGGGTCTCTACAAGTTCTGGATCGCGTTTGAGAAATTCAAATCGCGTTGGTTATGGGGACAGAAAGATATCAAAACGCTCGCAGCTGCAATTGAAGGCGCGCCACTGACACGAATCCCTGGCGAACACCCAGCGTTTCGTGAGGCGGCTCTTGAACTCAGCGAACGCGGTTTTGATTCGATTATCTTCGGCCATACTCATCACGCAGGTGAAGTCGTTCTTGAAACCGGCGCACGTTATTACAACAGTGGAAGTTGGTTAATCGGCACGCCGTTCATCTCGATCGATCACGGACGCGTCTCGGTTGAAAAGTGGTCGCGCAACTGGAAACCACGCGAACTTCCGGTCTGCATTCCGGACGCCGCGAAATCACCGGGCGGCGCTGCTTAATTCTTTTTGGCTAATCCCAATCCTTGCGATCGACTTTGCGATTTTGTTTCTTCTCGCCATGCGCCGTCTTATCTTTTAGACGACGACGCTTTGAACCTTTGGTTGGTTTGGTTTTGATGCGCGGTTTTGGTTTCTCCCATACGCTATCGACCATCTCTTCAATTTTAGAAACGGCATCTTCGATATTTCTTTCCCGATCGCGCTCGCGTTCGCTCGTCACATACACGCGTCCATCTGCGTCCAGACGATTTTTGTAACGAGATAGGAATCGCCCAAGCACTTCACGCGGAACAGAAGACGAAGAAGCGATGTCCCAGCGAACTTCCGCTTTTGAATTCACTTTGTTCACGTTCTGTCCGCCAGCACCGGAACTTCGCGAGAACGCGAGTTCGATTTCATTGCGCGGAAGTCGAAATTTGCTCATTACAAGTGGCCCATTGCGATTAACCTTCGGCCCATTTACCGGAAACGAATCTCGACAGGACTTCAGAAAGCGAAAGGACGCCTTGGCCACTTCCGCCCTGCTCGCACCATGCGCCGGACGCGCCGTCTTTCCACGCGTAAATGTCGAGATGCGCCCACGGCAAAGGTTTGCCGTCCGCACGTTTCGCAAAAAATTCTAGGAAGAGCGCGGCGGTAATAGCGCCACCGAAACCTTCACCGGCATTTACGTAATCGGCGAAGTTCGATTTCAGCGCCGACTTGTACGGTTGAAACAAAGGCATGCGCCACGAAAGATCGCCGCGCTTCAGACCCGCATCGAAAATCTCGCGAGCGAGATCGTCGTTGTTTGTAAAGAGACCGGCGATTTCTCCACCCAGTCCGACTTTGATTGCGCCGGTTAAGGTCGCAAGATCAATCATGCACGCCGGTGCGTCGTCATCCTTCTGATTAACGGCGACGTTCATCGCGTCGGCCAAAACCAATCTACCTTCGGCATCCGTGTTGTGAATTTCGATCGCCAACCCGTTACGTGCTTTCACGATGTCACCGGGACGGAACGAGTTTGCAGAAATCGCGTTCTCTGCGAGTGCCAAGTAAGAATCGAGGGCGAGCGGAAGACCTGCATCCGCGGCCCACCATGCGAGGGCTAAGACTGCGGCCGAACCGCCCATATCTTTTTTCATCAAACGCATACCGGAACTTGGTTTGATATCGAGACCGCCAGAATCGAACGTCACACCTTTTCCAACCAGTGCGATCGGACGTTTTTCCGCGCCGCGATCTTTCGGTCGGTAAGAAATATGAACGAGGCGAGGAGGAGCCGCGGCCCCAAGTCCAACCGCCAAAAGCAAATTCATGTTTTCAGTTTTTAATCGGCGTTCATCCCACACGTCGACTCGCACGTCCGAATAGTCGGCCATCACGACTCGAGCAAGATCCGCATACACCGTCGGCGTTAACGTTCCCCCTGGCAGATTCGTCAAATGGCGAGCGAGATTCACTGCGACGCCGAGTCGCGATGTATCCGTGATCATCGCTTTAAGTTCTTTCGCATCTTCGATCACCGGTGGCGGAAGCAGTAAGACAGCCGGCTTTTTAGTGACCGGGCGATATCCGCGCACTTCTGAAAACGAGTAGCTTGCGATTTCGAGACCGACCAAGAAACCCTGAAGTTCTTCGCGAGTACTTTGTGAAAAATCGAGAACGAGCTTTTCAGTTTTTCCGGCTCGCGCCGCTTGCAAGACAGGACCCGCAGCGTCGCGTGCTCTCGCGAAGACCGATTTTGCTAATGTATCTCGGGGTTCATTCGCGGAATCAGATTTTGCGAGTTCCACCAGTCGTACAAACCAGATCGGACCATCTTTTAATATGAGCGAAAAAACATCGTTCGCTCCAGACTTTGCTTCCATCCAACTTTGCAGCTGATCTTCTTGCCACTTAGGAAAGGCTCCGAACTGTTTTTTAATCGCAAGCATGGCCCGCTTCGATTGAGGTTCCGAAATAACGACGACCGTTCCGCGCGCACCACTTTTTACGTCGCGCGCTGTGGCCGTCTTCACTGCAGAAGCGACCCAACCTTTTAGCGAAAAGCCGAAGAGCGAGTTTGCTCCATCGGTCTGCGCAGTTTTTGCGGAGGTTCTTGGTGAAGCTTTCGTGCTGGATTTCTTGCGTTTTGCCATAGCGATAAGATGCGGCCAAAACGGTTTTTTGCCAAAGGCTCGCTGGCTGGAGCTGCCCAGCGCGTCACTGTATGATACCGATCCAAGCCTTCAGGTAACGTCCTTGAGGAAATTCCGAACGGAAGGGATGGTCTTCGCCATGACCGCCATGCGTGAGCCATCGAATTTCGCGACCGGAAGCACGTTTTGCGTCTGCTAAAACCTCGGTGAACTCTTCGTCGGTCATAAGGCCCGAGCACGAACAGCTGACGAAAACACCGCCCGGAGCCACACGCTTCATGGCTTCGCGATTGAGCTTCACATAGGCCGCCCGCCCGGTAGGCATATCCTTCTTTTTTTTGATAAACGCCGGTGGATCGCAAATGACGACGTCATAGGCCCCGACCGCCAAATTAGAGATCCCGTGAAGGATATCCATCTTTTCAGGCTGCGAGATTCCGCCCGCGCGAGTCGTATTTCGTGCGGCGAACTCGAGCGCGACGGCTGACGCATCGGCCATCGTGATACGAGTTTTCGCAAGCCCCGAAGCGGCCCGAGCGATTTGCACCGACCACTGCCCGACATAGCTGAACAGATCGAGAACTTTCAGCTCTTGGTTGGCACGTCCCGCCTTTTCGGCCGCACATTTTATCAGTGGCCACGCCTGGCGAACATTCAATCGTTGATCCAGGAAAAATCCCGTTTTCTGTCCCTCGATGAAATTGACGTCATAGAGAGCTGCGCCTTCACCGATGGCAGACTCGCCACCTTGAACGGCAATCGTCGCTTGTTTTGCATCAATGGTTTCCCACTCACCGAACATCTCGCGAGGTTTTTTCGAAAGTCCTTCTATCGCACGTGACGAAGAATCTTGTGCAAGAACAATCAAAGTTTTTAGTTTCGAGCCCGAACCCGCAAATGCCATGTCTCGCTTCGAAAATACGGTGAGCGCCTCTTTCAACGCAGGCAAAATCTGATCGCCACCGGCAGTTGAACTCTGGATAACAAAAACCTGTGCCAGCTCTTTCGCCGCATTCGCTGGATCGACGATGAGATATCGATCGACGATAATTCCTGGCACTCCATCCGCTTCACCGAAAAGCAGTCGATGGCTAAACCGATCGACGCCTGAAGCTTGGCGAACCAACGCCGCCGCATCGAGTTTTTCAGTCATGAGAGTAACGAGGGACTTCACCGGATCGCGACTTAATGTGCGAAACGAAATAAGGGTCGAAGGGTTCCCGTAACCCAGGGCTAGGAAACCATTTCTCGAATCGCGAAGTTCGACCAGTGCTCCAGCCGGTAATCCTTTCGGACTTTGATCTAGGTCGTTAGAAAAAACCCAAGGGTGCCCTTTAGCGAATTTTTTTTCTAAACCAGCACGGAGGCGCCAAACTGCTGGAAGTAACGGGTCTATTTCAGTTTTCGAGATTTGCGACATACGCTCCTTCTGTTCGAACCCAAAGAACCGGTCAAGCCTCTAGGTGACGTGGTCCCTTTTACAGGTACAATAATTCAATGAACGCTCGCAGCCTCGCGCTTCTCACGTCGACTCTGACCTGCACACTCCTTTTTACCTCGGCCACGCTTGAAGCGAGCCGCGCGCGTCCACGTGTGATCGCCGCGAGCGAAAACGTTCGCCTGGCCATTCCGCATCTCTTGAAAGAGACCGCTGAAGGCGGCGCTGTCGGCCTCGATTTCGACGATTCGAAGAGCCGCGATCAAGCGCTTCAAGTCGCCGCACGATATCTTCAAGCCCGAAGGCAACCGGGCCGCAAATCGCTGTTTCGCGGGGCCTTCGAGCGCGAGTGCGAAAAGGGTTCGAAAACGGAAATGCAGCAGACCAACGCCGTTCTAGCGGCTTTCTGCACTATCGAAGACGAGCGAAGCAAAAAATCCGGAACTACAAGCGAAGTCCATCGCAGTAAAAGTGAAAAACGCGGCGTCGCCGACCAGCTCATGGGCGAACATTGGGAAGCCGTTGCAAACATTCCTTACCAGAGCGTTGTTGGGATCGTCGGGGCCTTCAAAACAAAAGCTGAATTGATGCAAATGGGTCAAGCGCTCGGAGCAAAATCCGAATGCGTCGGCACAAAGGCCGCCACAGCCATCGCTTACAAACTTGAGGAACATTTTCCGGATCCTGAGGCGATTAAAGTTTCACGCAAACTCTATGAGTATGCATCGAACTGCGGAACCGATTTCGCTGCGGCGAAGGCGTCGTACCGACTGGCACTTTTAGATGTTTGGCAGAATCAGTGCGACCGAGTTCCAAAACTGATGTTGAAAGTTGAACAGAGCCCTGACGCGAGTCAGTTCCGTTCACGAGCTAAATACTGGCGCGCGTACTGCTCTGAAATTTTGGGAGAACACGAATCCAGTCTCGCAGCACGCGAAGACCTCTTGTTCGAGTTCCCTATGACTTTTCACAATCTCGCGGCGAACAGCAATCAGGGTAATGCCATCGATTGGATTACTCGAGACGTCCCAGCGCCGATCGCATTTCGCTCACTTGTTCGCCCAGATCTGAACGGTTTACTCACCGCAATCGAAGCGCTTGTGAAACTCAAAGCCGTCGATCTTGCAGCGGATGTCGTCGACCGAAGTGCCGCGAACATTCAAATGTTTGAACCTGAAGTACGCCTCTATCTCGCGGCGCTCATGCACAAGCACAATCAAGCGCTTCCGAAGTTCCGAATTCTTGCGGCACTCTTTCAGGATTCTCCGCGCCTCGTCTCGGGCGCAACGATGCGACTTTATTTTCCGCTATGGTTTTTCGACATCGTCGGACCACAGAGCGGAGCAACGCTCGATCCGCTCTTAGTCACAGCACTGATCCGACAAGAGAGCGCGTTCAATACGAACGCAAGATCAAGAGTCGGCGCGCGTGGATTGATGCAGCTGATGCCGGCAACGGCAAAGATGCTCGCGCCCATTCGCACGAGCAAACTTTTTGATCCGACCACGAACGTTACGCTTGGTACAAAGTACCTGCGCAAAAGACTCGCTCAATACAACGGCGATATGGAACTTACGCTCGCCGCTTACAATGCCGGTTTTTCACGAGTCGACGACTGGAAAAAGCGATATCCAACGGAAAACAGAATTTTATTTCTTGATCTGATTCCGTTCAGAGAGACGCGTGATTACGTCTCTTCGATTCTAAGAAATTATTATTGGTACACAAAACTTTACGGAACTGACGCGATCGTAACGCTTCAGCGCAGCATGCATCATCCAGCAATAGCGGCCAAAACGCTGTCAGAACGTGCACCCTCAGCCGAATTGGCGACAGCCTTTGACCTCACGTCGACATTTCAAGCCATTACCCGAGCGCAAAGCGGTCTCGTAACGGCTCTGCACACGCCAACTCCAACGGCTCCAGCGGTCCTCGAGCCGATGCCCGAGCGAGTACCTGCAGCAGTGGCCGAGGGTGAAATTGCGGCGGCAGCCGATCGCGAGCCCGAAGCAGCAAGCTATAGCGACCCTTCGCCGCTATCCACTGAGCAAGATCCTTCCGCAAACTGAAGTAGAAAATTGACACCCGAACGAAGTCATTCAGAATAGCCAGATGAATTGTTTTTCTACATCTCTGGCTCGCATTAGCTTTTTATCTGCCGTTTCGTTGGTGCTTCAAATTTCGCTCGGTGGCACATTCGCTTACGCCGAAGACGAGGGAGACAAACTTCCCGATCCGAAAGCGGTGGCGGAGCCAACGGCCCCGCCGTCCCCTTCTCCCACGCCGATTGTAATTCAACCGACACCGACGCCTGAACCGCCGCTTGCGCCTGCGCAAAAGAAAAACTCGAAGTGGCTCGACGATCAGAAAAAAGCTTGTGATCGATACTACACCGGTAAAATTCAGGCAGGAATTCGTCGCTCATGTCAGGTCGGCGGAATTCTTGTCGATCGTTATCTCGAGCGCCTTCCGAACGTTGCAGAGACCGGATGCCGACTCCAGTATGGCGAAGAGCCCGGCGAAACATACGGCTGCTTGATCGGAACTAAAATCGCCCGCGAACTCGAAAAAGGCACATCACGATATCTGAGCGATCTGCAACTTTGTTCTGAGTCTTACCCGGTTCGCACTGAACTCGACACCTATCTGCTCGAGTCCTGCCTCATCGGAATTCACGCGCAGTCGTTCACGGTTCCTGCCGGTCGATTCGAACTTTGCAAAGCGATTACTCCCGAGCGAAGTTTCTTAGGTCCCTGCGCCGTCGGGGCGTCGCTCAATCCAGTTGCGGGCACTGCAACCGCGACTGCGGCGGCATCACCTTCTCACCGCGTTCTATGCGAAAAATATTTCGATCACCTTCGTTTTCATATGGGATATCGAAACTGTCTGAACGCGCGAGCTGTTAGCCCGGCAGGCGAAACAAAACAGTTAACACTCGACGACATCAGGAGCCGCTGTGACACGATCGTTTCAGACAACGGCAACGATCACGAACGTGGTGCGTGTGTCATCGGAGCCGTTCTGCTCGAAACGCAACGCAAAGGCACACCGCTAAGTCGCTTCGACGGTTGCGGAGTGAACCAAGTTCGTTACGAAGATCGCGACGTCCTCGGATGCTTAGCTGCGGGAAGTTTTTTAACGTATTCGAACGCTAGCACTGCCGACCGACTTTGCCGCGAAGTCTTCCGCGACAAAAAGAGTTTGGCTCGCAGCGGATGCATCAATTCGATCGCGACTCTCGAGAAGGGTCAGCCGGCTGCGAAGCCTTCAGTGAAAGAATAACGGCCGAGCGGTTGAAACACCGCCGGACCTGCGTTTGAAAAGCCGAATAGTCCGCCGACTTCAGAAACGAATTTGGAATCACGGACTTCAAAGTTTCATAGCGATTTTTGATCTCAATCCCACGCGTTCCAGTCTTTATAGAACGCGACAAGTTCATCCATTCATTCTTTAAGTCGCAGCCGATCTTCACGTTTCCGACGATGCTCGCTTTCGGCAAGATGTACTCCTCTTCGAAAACCCCAGGCGGTCCAAGCCACAAATCGCTGAACCGTTCGCGTGTGTCGTAGAGCAGAAAATCGATTGTGTCGTTTCTTAGAAGCGGAAAGCCGATGCCCGCCGTCGTTCTTAAACCGAGATCTGCAATCGTAAATTTTGTTGGGAACGACAAATCGCGAACGACCCGACTCGATTCCTTCGGCAACTGAATGTCGTAACTTTCGAGTTTCTCGTTTCGCGACAACCAGCGCGCAGTTTCGAATTGAAATTGTTCGTTGGGAACGTAAAGCAAAGCCCACTCGGCGTGCGTCGCCGCGCGGCCCTTCTGCAACAATTTGCCCTTCAGGTCGAAAGTTCCCTCGGTGCCTCGGGCTCCTTGTTTCATAGTCAAAGCGAGTTCGATCCGGGCTACAGAATCTGTGGGTTTCAACGCCGGTGTTCGATCGAGATAAACACCAGCCTTCGCCAGAATCAGCGCCGGCCGCTGACCGATGTCGGCAAAGACTTGACCTGGAATCGCCACGGGATTGGTCGCGTCGATCCACTGAACCGTTCCATCTTCAACTCGCGCAACCGCGTGATTGAATCCGAAATCGTTTGGCATTCGGTAATAGCTTTCATCTGGAAATACATCACCTCGCCAAATCCACGCAACATCTGCCTTCAGGCCCATGGCTCGCGCAATTGCGACAACCACGAGGGTCATGTCTTTGCAGTCGCCATAACCTGTCTCGCCGATTTCTTTCAGCTCGCGAGGAACGTGTCCACCATTGCGTCGTCGCCAATCTCCAAAGTACCGAAACTCTTGCGCGACTTTTCCAGCGATCACCGCCATTCGCCGTTCAACCGGCTCTTTCATGGCGGCAAGTCGAATGTCTTCAAGCGATTTCGGCAACGGCTTTGAAAGTAATTTCTCCTGCGTCGCTATAATTTCTTGTCCAAATTGTTTCCACGTTTCTTCAGTTGAAACGATGACCGTTGGAAGTCTTCCATTGTCGACGAACGCAGCATCTTCTTGTACGACCTCGAGGCGGATCTTTTCCTTATTCGTTATCTCGACAATGTGTCGCGAACCGTCTTTTCGCGATTTCACATCGAGCAAACCCATTTTGTCTTGTGTCGATACAAACAACGGTCGATCACTGCGAATGATCCGCTTCATCGAATCGACGTTTTGCAGATCGATGTTCATCCCCGTAGAGAAAAACCCCTCGATCGGAACTTCTACAAACTTAAGTCGATATCGAAAAGCAATTCTCGATCCGACTCGCACTGATGGAAACGAGATGATTGCTTCTTTCGTCGTATCAAAAACTTTAGAATCTCCAATTTCTTTTATTTCGACATTTGACGACGCGACTTTCATCTCGACACCGTCATTGATCGTCGCTGCCGAGACGAGTTCGAATTTCGAAGCTCGCGAATTGAAACTGATATGTTTTACGGCCTGTGCATCTCGTCCGGCTTCACTCAAAACTGCGACGCGCACTTCATAATCGAGTGTGTAGGTTCCATCACGTCGAACATCGAATGTTGCAACTTCACTTTCGGTAATCGCAGCGAGATCGGATTCTTTTGGAAGCCTTGCCTCCGCTTGCGTGGTGAGGAAAGCCGAGAGAAGAAACAAAACAAAAACGTTTTTGCACATCCCTTATTCTCGCTGCGACCGAAACGCGCTGTCTACAACTGAGACACGTGCCTAGCGGCTTTCCGCTCGAGTTTTCCTAAAATCGCATTTTAGGCTCGTAAATGGCTGTAAATACTCACTTTTCAGCCATGCATCCATGGCATGCATAGTGGAACATAGTTGACTGGGACCACAGGTCCTTTGAGGAGTTCCATGAAGGCAGCATACGCATTCTCACAAGCCATCGTCGCAGTTCTGACGATTCAGCTCGCGTTCTTGCCTGTCAGCCATGCGCTGAAAATTCAAATTAAGACCGACATCAAGCTTCGTGAAAGCAGCGATAATTCCATGGAACGTATCGGTTTGTTGAAGCGTGGCACAATCGTCGAAATTCCTGATGAGTACACCGTCAACGTCGGTGGCAAACCGAATCTCGAGCTGACTCTGAACAACTGGTTGCGCTCGAACGGTTCTAAGCGAGCCACCGGTGGTGCCGGCGTTTACAATTTCGACGGTGAGCAATCGGACATGTTTTTTCCCATTCGAGTGACGAATCCAGCTAAAGGTTCGACCGTTCGACCTGGTCACCAACAAACAAAACATTTCATCGCACTCAAATATCTCGTTCGAACAGGTAACGCGTTCATCGTGTCAGAAGATGCCGAAGTAACCGAAGCGGACACGGCCGAACCGACGTCGACCGAGACTTCAGAGCCCGTTGCCGTTGAACCTTCTTATCGTCCCGACCCTGCAACTCATATGGAGGCGCAAACTACTTGCACCAACGGACTTTGCAGTCAGCCGAGCGACGATTCGGCGGCCGTTCGTGGGCTGATTGCAGCGTCAGCGCCTGGGTTAGCTGCAGCGGCTGGCAAATCGGGTCAGCTGTTTCAGCGAACTAAAAACGACTTACGTCACGTGTACGATAACTTCCAGAAATCGTGCGGTTTCGATCTTGGTCAGTTCATTCCAATCATCAAGTCACGAGCAGCGCAGGCAGGAGTTCCTTCGGAACTTTTATTGTCTCTGATGACACAAGAGTCGTCGGGTCGATGTTATGTACTTAACTCTGAAACGGACAGCACTCAGAGTGTCGGTCTCTTTCAGATCAATTCGGTTCACAAAAAATTCCCACGTTGCACGAACGAACAAAAGAATATTCTCAGAAGTCTCGGATCGGCCAATCGATTGGCGACGGGTCCACGTTGCCTCGAGAATCCAGTTGTGAATCTCGATGAAGCCATTCGAGTTCTGAATGCTTCAAAGAGCCACATTACCTCGCGCGGCTTTGACGAGAGCAAACTGAGTTCTGAAGACCTATGGCGCATGACGATCTCTGCGTACAATGGTGGTCCACGTTGGGTTCTCGAAGCGAAAAAAGATCTCGAGCAATTCAACTCTAAACACGGCACTTCGCTGAGCGCCTACAAGTGGGAAGACCTTCGTATATTCTATATGCGCGAGTGGCTCGATCGAGGTCAGAAAATACAGAACCTTGGACGTGCGGTTGAAGGTCGTTCGCGTACAAATTCAGTCGCCAATTTATCTTACGCTGAAAACATCGTCGGTCGTAGAGCGACCGCTTCATCTCGCCCCGGCCTTATGACAGCCTGGCTTCCAACAGTGAGAGAATAATTCGATGGCGAGACTCTGGTTTTCAATCCTGATAATTGCGATAGCATCTGCGGTTGCCTTCGAGGCGCACAGCCGGTCGCTCGCGCCCGAAGAAGTTTGCAACGAGTCGACTCGCGACGAACTCGAATGCCACATGCGAGTCGCCCGCCGCGAAGAAATTCAATTAGAAAAAGATTTTCTGTGGCTCAGCACTCTTGCGGTAACGCGCAACTCGAGATCGGCCATGTATTTCAAGATGGGACAAATCGCGTTTCGTAATTATCTGCAGCAGAATTGCGAGTCCGAGCGCCACGATGCTTTCGGTGGATCTTTAGAAGATGTTCTCGAGCAGAAATGTCGCCGCAATACTCTCGCGGTTCGACGTCGCCTCTTTGAACTCATAGGCGAACGCCACCCTTTTGGTCTTGAAGCAGAAAAAATACACGGCCGACCGATTTGCGCTTCTATGGGCGACGTATCTAAACCTCTTGAAGTTGGCACGATGGCCAACGTCAACGACGTGGAACTACTTCGCAAAACTCTCGATGGCTTCGGTGCGCGCGCCGCTTCCCGCGGAATCTATATGCCGGCCGTTGCCAAGCACTTGCGCGCCGTTCATGTCGAAGCTGAAAAACAAATCGCATTCGACGCGAACTTCACGTGCATCGCGATCGTCGACGGTTTCTGCCCCATTGCCGTCCGGGACCAGTGGCTTTCTCGGTGCCAAACGCAAATTCGCAGTGCATTCTATAGACGCGCAACAACCCGTCTCAGGATGTTAAAATCTCAATGAAGAATCTCGTTCCCCGCGGTGCCGTCCTCTACATGATCATCGCCGGAGTCTGTTTTGCGTTAGTCCATGCCGCCGTAAAATTCATTCCACAAATTCCATCCCATGAAATTGTCGTCGCTCGATCGTTCGTCTCGCTGATCATGACTTGGTTCGCTTTGAAAGCTGCACGGATTTCTCCGTGGGGTCAGAACAGACCGATGCTCGTTTTTCGAGGAGCCGCCGGCACTGGCGCGTTGATTCTCTATTTCTATACCTTGCAGAAGATGCCGCTTGCGACAGCTGTCACAATTCAATATCTGCATCCGATCATCACGGTGATCCTCGCTAGTTTCTTCCTACGAGAACGCGCAACCGCTGGTCAGTGGTTTTGTTTTGCGGCCAGTTTCGTCGGCGTGGTCATGGTGCGCGGATTCGATACGTCGGTCGAACCCGTGGATCTCGCGCTCGGAGTCGCCAGTGCACTTCTCTCGGCCGTCGCCTACAATCTGATTCGTGCGCTACGCAACGAAGATCACGCTTTAGTCGTGATGTTCTATTTGCCGCTTATTAGCTTCATCACCGTGATTCCATGGACCTTCTTCCACTTCGTCATGCCCCAAGGTATCGAGTGGTTGATTCTGATCGGCATCGGGATTTTCACTCAAACCGCGCAGTACTTTATGACTCGTGCTTATCAGCTCGATACGGCTGCTAACATATCGAATCTCAATTACCTCGGAATTCTCTATGCGAGCGGAATCGGTTTTTTGCTCTTCGACGAAACGCCGTTGTTCTTATCCGTGTTGGGAATCGCCACCATCGTTGGCAGCGCTCTGCTCTCGGCCCGCCTTGCGCGCACTGTGAAAGTACAACCTCAGGCCGAGACGCCGGAAATTGTCGTCTAAGGGCCCCTCCTCGGCGCTTGTTTTCGGACGGATTGTTCGATCTGCTCTTGTCGATATTTCACCTCTATAAGTCTTTGATTTTAGGTGCCTTTTGGGTGTCCGCTGAACTTGCTGATGTCCACCGAATGGTCTGCTTCTTGAACTCTTGTGTGTCGAATGGCTAAACGATCGTGAAAGATCGCGCCTAAAAATTTTGACCGGAGGACTTCAATGGCCGCATCCTATAAATCAATTCGCGGGACTTTAAAGATCGCGGCGATTTACGCCTTCGCTCTGAGCACCGCAGTTGCGTGTTCGAAATTCGAAGTCGCAGGAACAAAAATCGGAACGGTAAAAGGCAACTTGACTGTCACTCGCGACGGAGCAACCGGCGGCGCTCCCACAGAATTCACAGTGACGATCGAAAAGATCACGGCAACCATACTCCCACAAGAAGACGTAGGTCAGTTTGCGGCTTTAGCAGTTGATATGTCTCACGGTCAAAAGAAGATGAGCGTCAATGTTTTCCCAATGATCGCTCCAACATATGTCTTCGACCAAGTAAAGCGTGTATCTGGTACGGTTGAATATACAGTCGAAGGAGTTTGCGCGAACGCGACTTGCTCTAAGTACGGAGTACTTATCAACGTCGCAGACAGTTCGAACGGTGCAGATTTCCAACGAGTTGAAATTTGGAATCTCGAACTGAACGCAACGGCTCCGCAGAAACGCGTTACACAGACCGCATTCTCTGACGTCGTAACTGCTTACGAAGCTCTCGCGTTCGAGAAGTTAAACCCAACTCCATAGTTAATTTCAAACAGCAACCCGTGCTGTTTCAACCCGACGATCGCTTAACTAGGCGATCGTTTTGTTTTTGAACTTCTCGACGGCAGCGATCAGCTCGCGAAGTATTCCCGGCTCATCGACCGCGTGTCCCGCATCCGCGATGATTTTTAAGCTGGCCTCGGGCCAAGCACGATGCAAATCAAACGCGTTTTTCACAGGGCAGACGACATCGTACCGTCCGTGAATAATCACAGCCGGTATGTGGCGGATTTTATCGACGTCCCGAAGCAACTGATCATCGGACTTGAACCAACAAGCGTTGGTAAAGAAGTGGCACTCGATGCGCGCCAACGCCACAGCCATCATGTCGCCAGTAAATTTCGACATCGTCTTCTCGTCCGGAATCAAATGGACTGTTGCACCTTCCCAGCCGCTCCACGCCTTGGCAGCGTCAAGGCGCACTTGCTCATCGGGACTCGTGAGTCGTTTATAAAAAGCAGCGACGAGGTCTTTTCGTTCTGAAACCGGAATTGGCTTTAAGTAACTTTCCCAGACGTCGGGGAAGATTTTGTCGGCTCCCGACTGGTAAAACCACTCAATCTCTTCTTTGCGGCAAAGGAAAATTCCTCGAAGTACGAGGTGGCTTACACTGCGCGGATGCGTTTCCGCGTAGGCAATCGCAAGCGTCGAGCCCCAGCTTCCGCCGAAGACTAACCACTGTTTAACGCCCAGGTGTTTGCGCAGCTTCTCGATGTCTTCGACAAGATCCCATGTCGTGTTGTCGCGAAGGTCTGCGTGCGGGCGACTCTGGCCGGCACCGCGCTGGTCGAAAAGAATGATGCGATAGTGAGCCGGATCGAAAAGTCTGCGGTGAAACGGAGAAAAACCAGCGCCGGGTCCCCCGTGCAAAAACACAACTGGCTGCCCATCGGGGTTTCCGCACTCTTCGACGTAAAGTTCGTGCACGTCAGATACGCGAAACCAGAATTTCTTATTCGGTTCGATTTCTGGAAACAAGGAATTCGCGCCCGAATGATCCACTTGAATATCTGGCATCTTAGTTTCCCTCGAGCTCGACGCGAAGAACGTCGCTTAGTTTTTTTGTCGACTTAGCTCCGAGCACGCGAATTTTCTCGGCGCGACTCGCGAGATTTCCCGGTCCATCGGTGAGTTTGCGTTTTGCCTGCGAGAGTCGTTCGCTAGCTCGCACTAAATCCTTTTCGACTTCGCCAAGATCACCCGTAAACTGCACGAACTTATCATAGAGCTTTCCGGCTTCGTCGGCGATGGCGAGCGCATTCTTGTTCTGACGCTCGCGTCCCCATAGACTGCTCACTGTTTTCAAAGACGCAAAGAGTGTCGTCGGCGACACCACAGCAACACCGGCGCGACTTGCATCATCGAGCAAGGTCGGATCCGCCTTCAGCGCTTCGATCCAAGCCGGCTCAATGCGCGTGAAAAGAAATACGAAATCCGGAACCGAAAGATCGCCCATCTGCTGATACCGTTTTGCTCCGAGTCCGATAATGTGACGACGCAAGCTTTGCACGTGTGCCTGCAATTCGACTTCACGCACGTCTTCATCGTCGGCTTGGCAATATCGATCCCACGCCGTCAGCGAAACCTTCGCGTCGATAATCAGTGCGCGGTCACCCGGAAGCTTGATCACGCAATCGGGTCGTATATTTTTTCCCTCATCGTTTGTAAACGAAGTCTGAAGGTCGAACTCGAGACCCGGACGCAAACCGCTGCTCTCGAGAATTTTTTCTAGTAGGACTTCGCCCCAATCGCCCTGAGTCTTTGAATCTCCGCGAAGTGAATGCGCTAGTGACTGAGTTTCAGTCGCTAGCAAAGCTATTTCTTTTTCGAGGTGGAAACGTTCGCGACCTTCTCGTTCATACGTGTCGCGAACTAGAGTTTCAAAATCGGCGAGCTTTTCTTTGAGCGGTCGCCACTCTTCGTTCGAGTTTTTTTCCAGAGAAAGCAGCGTCGCGCGACGCCACTGAACAAATGCGACGATCCCCGCAAACAGTGCGGCAGCGCCGCCGATCCCGAGACCCGCTAAAAATCCGTTTAATCCGGTCATCCCATTATCCTGCAAGGATGACCTGACTACGCCAAGCGAAAAATCGCGCTGACGCTAGAACTTAGCTAACAACGAAACTGTCGTTGTCGTGTCCCCGCGAAGCTTGCCAACCGGCGGCAAATTCACGTGCTCGTATTTCCACGAGATCTTGCTTGAAAACATGCTCGAGATTGCTGCCGAAAGCGAAGTTTCGCTGGTCAAGCGCCAGTCCTCGCCATTCGCGAAGTTTGGCAGATATTTCGTTTCATGCGTCAAATCCGCTGTTGGTGAAATCTTGTACTTATACAGCAAACCAACGAGTCCCGACATGAAGCCAAGCTTCGTTCCGTCGGTGCGCTCTTCACTCGTATAACCGAGACCAAGTTCGTTTCGCAGAGTTTGCGTGTCGGACTTAATCCAGAAATGGCCAAAACCGAGCGACGTCGTGTTGCGATCGTTGACGCCCGAAAATCGATTCTTCAAGTAAGTGTGCTCGAGGAAAATATCGTCACGCTCGGTCAAGCTTCGCGAACCGCGACCTGAAATCTCGAACGATTCGCCAGTTTGAACTTCTTGTGCGATCGCCGACTGGTACTTGCTTTTCAAATTCATCAGCCAAGGAGTCCATCGGTAAGTCACATCAGCCGAGAGACCCGTGTTTTGGTTTTTCGTATTTCCATTCGTAACGACAGCGCTAACTTCGGCTGTGCCTTCAAATGTTTTTTCAACCGGAGCGGCAGGAGTCGCGCCCGATACTGGTTCTGCTGGTGCAGCAACAGTTTGAGCGTTTGCACGGACGCCAGCGAACATAAAACCGACAATGAGAACTGAGAACAATCGAACTTTAAGCATGAAGAACCTCTTATCTTACTTTTGAACTGGAACGATTTCTGGTTTAGAGAGTTTCTTCGATATATAGAAAATCACAAAAGCGACAATCAAAAAATCGACGAGCGCCGCAAGCACGGGACCGATTCCAAACTTTGTTGATCCAATCGTGACCGCGAGTTGGCGCCAGTCTCCGCCCGGAATAACTAAACCAAGGATCGGCATCAAGAGTTCTTTGACGATTGCGTCGACGACTGAGTTTAGCTTCCCACCAATGACAACGGCGATCGCCAAACCGATGACGCCATATTGCTTCAGAAAAGCCATGAATTCTCGACCCACTTGAATCACTCCTTGCAGCGTTATTCGCTTGCCTGAGGCATTTGCCGTCTGGCCGCTCTTGGATGTACGCCGCTTGCACTGCCCGTTCAACTCGCATATTCTTTTTTGACCACATGATGTTATTCCCCTACACGCGCAAAAATCACTTTCAGTTTGGCTATCGCAATAGCTCGACACTAAATATCCGATGGCTCGCGCGTCGCGAATCGGATCGCGAAGAATTCGTCGCACGCTATGGACGCGCCGAAATTTCTGAAATTTCTTGGCGCAGCGCAAACACAGCTGCAGCGTTAATAATCATCGAAAGCGCGGTTCTGCAGCAGCTTACACCGGTCATTTGTTGCAGCGGCGGACTCGACAGCGAAATCACATTGCTCTCTTTTTTTGCAGCATGGAGCAGCCTTCCGGCAGGCAGTCGTCCCCCGCTCGAAGTAGCGACGTTAGATTTCGAAGGCGATCTGAACACGCACGATACAGCCTACGTCGAAAAGTTTCTTTCGCAGAACAAACCGAAGCATCTCGATGTTTCAGTTCGGCGATATCGGCTCGACATACAAAAGTTCCTCGCGAGCCCCGAGTTCGTACAACTCGCTGATGAAGCACAAGTCATCAGTCCCGCAGTGGTTGCCCAATTGTGGCTCTGCCAAGAAATTCACCGCGAGAACAAACGCGCACTGCCCGTCATTGGCCAAGGCGAAATGCACTTGGTCCGACCCGAGAGTCCGGCGCGTGCGGAGAGTCCAGCAAGCTCCTACGAACCGGCGACCTGGTCGCTCGTAGAAACAGAAAATCTTTGCGGCCTCTATCGGTTTTTTATCGGCCGTGGACTTCCTGCTGTTCCTGGATTTTTTCAGTATCTTCCAGAACAATTCGAAACCCAGTTGCGCACAAACTCTGTGATTCACGAATTGATTTCCAATTCGAGAACCGGAAAGCTTGGCACTCGGACTTCAAAAGCCGAAATTCTCGCACTCGAATATCCCGAGCTCGAAGCGCGGCCCAAATACACAGGCTTCGAAAAAATCGAACCCCGCTATGACGAACGCCGCGCCTTTTTGCTAACACGCCCACTTGCAACCGAAGCAAAATGGCTGCAACCAGTCTTCGATCTCTATGCAGACTTGCGACCGACTTTGAACGCTCCTGTTAATGTTGGAGATTGGAATTTCGCCTGGGCCAGCAGCGGCGTCGTGACGTCAATTCGCACCTCCCCCGACGACATCTTCGCAACTCAGTGGAACGACCCGTCCATTTTGAAATCAGCAAATGACAGTTCGAAACTGATGTTCGCTCGAGATTTCATCTCCGCGTGCGCCGCCTACTTGAGACTTCAGATTTTGAACGGTGCACCGG
>JAYSYF010000361.1:0-3020 GCA_043716655.1 Bdellovibrionales bacterium
AAAAAAGTCGATCAGCTCGTCGATGAATCGCGCACCCGTCAACGTCTCGAGCGACTTCAGCGCGACGCGGGTTCCACGACCGATGATGGAGCCAATCAATCCTTGTCCGAGAAACCCGGAATTCTCTGCGGGATTCATGAACCACTTCGTGATCGTGTCTTGAAACAAGTTGCGAATTCTTTCCGGAGCAGACAAGAAGTCGATCGCATGTTGGGTCGGAGGCGTATCGAGAATGACGAGATCAAATCGGTTCGATTCAACTGCCTGCAACAGCCGCTCGAGCGCAGTAAATTCCTGCGAACCTGACAACGTGGTCGAGAGCTGCTGATAAAGCCGATTCTTGGAAAGTTTTTTGAAGAGATCAGGTTCGGTCGCGTGTTTCATCACGAACGCATCGAAGATTTTTTTTGAATCGACAATCGCAGCGAACAACTCGCCTGTGCTCGCGGGGCCGGAAGAAGAATCCGTGGCCTTCGGGACAAGACGCTCTTCGACTCCTGACAAATCGAGCCCCATAGCAGTCGCGAGGCGTCTTGCGGGATCGACCGTGATAACAAGCGTTCGCAATCCAAGCTGTCTTGCACGAATAGCGAGCGACGCGGCCATCGTCGTTTTACCGACGCCGCCAGAGCCGACACAAACGACGACCTTATGACTTTTTAAGAGCTGGTCGAGAGCGCCCGTAACGCCTCCTCAGTTTTTGAAATCATTTGTCGTGGTTCAACTGAAAACATTCGCGGCACTACGAGAATCTGATGCTCTTTCCCGAATTCAGATTCGAGAACGTGGAGTTGATCCGTTTGAGTTTGAATTTGCGTTTCAATGCCGCCCGCATATTTCGAAAATTCGCCGAGCCCAAGGTCCTTGAGTTTGCCGAGTTCGTCCACCGAGATATCCACATCGAGTTTTTTGTTCGCGACAATGCGAACGGCCATTCCGAATTCTTTTTCAACCGAGCGTACAAATTCTTTTGTTTCGGCGACCGGAAGTTCTTCCAGCAAACTAACTGTCACGAGTGCGGACAGCGCAGGGTCTCGCAATAATCGATCGACGTCTCCCGAGTGCTGTGCGATCGGTCCGATTTGAACGGCCTCGGCCATTCCGCGCGGAGCCCGAAACATCGCAAGCGCATGTCCTGTCGCAGGCATATCGACAACGATCGTGTCGTAATTCAAAGGCGGTCCGACTCTGCGAATGCCAGAAGTGATTTTTCCCAAGATTGCGATCTCGCCTAAACCCGGCGCGACGTTGACGAGTGCGCGCATAACCTTGTTTTCAAAGAAGATCTTATAAAGTCGTTCGAGCTTTAAAAGATGCAAAACATACTCACGCAGGCAGCTCTCGCCGCTCCATAGCGCAACGTCGAACCCCAACCCAGATGGAACAGGTTCGTGATCAACACGCGAAAGCCCAAGGAAATCTCTGAAATAAGAGCGGTCACCGGTCTCTACAAGGAGCGTTCTTCGACCCATTTTAGCTGTGGAAGCCGCCAAGGTGGCCGCCACGAGCGATTTCCCGACTCCGCCCTTTCCGGACACGAAAACGTAGGGCCGGGCAAGGAATGGCCGAGCCGCGTGTGTCGAGCCAGGGAACGAATCAGCTTTGATCAATTGAGAACTCTCCCCACATCTTCAAATAGCCACGAAAACATTAGACTTTTCTAGACGTTTTTCTTATCAATTCCACTCAATTCTTTAAGTGAAATCCACCTACCGTGGAATAGTGCAAGGACAAGGTCATGACTACCAAACTCGAGACGGTTTCAACGCTGGAGCGCAAGCTCAATATCCAAGTACCTGCAGCAGAGGTGCAAGCCGCGTTTGAAACTGCCTACAAATCCATCCAAAAACACGTCGCGATCAAGGGCTTCCGCCAAGGCAAAGCGCCGATCAAGGCCGTCAAGACAATGTACGGCGACCGCGTGAAGCAAGACGTCGTCAACGACCTCGTGCAAAAGTATTATGCGACCGCTTTGAAAGAGCACAAGCTCGATCCCGTAAGTTTTCCGACGATCGAATTCGACGCGCTTGATGAGGGAAAAGACTTCGGCTTTACAGCTGAATTCGAAGTACGCCCAAGCGTCTCGCTGAAGAAGGTCGAAGGTCTGCCTTTGAAGCGCGAGAAATTTGAACTGAAAGAGTCTTTCGTCGATGACGCGCTTCAGGACATTCGCAAGAATCGTTCGGTGAACGTTCCCGTTCTCGAAGATCGCCCAGCTCAAAAGGGCGACATCGCCGTGATCGACTTCAAAGGTTTCCTTGAGACTGGCGAATTGGAAAATGGATCTGCTGAAGGTCACGAACTCGAACTCGGTTCGAATATGTTCATTCCAGGATTCGAAGAAGGAATCATTGGTATGAAACCTGGCGTACAAGGCGAAGTGAAAGTCACTTTCCCTGCTGATTATCATGTCGCCGATCTCGCAGCGAAGCCTGTCACGTTCAAAGTTACACTTCAGAAATTGCTGAAAAAAGAATTGCCGGAACTTAACGACGAGTTCGCTAAATCGCTCGGTGGAAAAACTGAGTCGCTCGAACAGCTCAAAGAGACGATCAAGAAAGATCACGTTCAGCGCGAAGAAAAGCGCGTGCGCGAAGAACTCAAGAGCCGCCTGATGAAGACACTCGTAGAAGCAAATCCAGTCGACGTTCCGAAAGCGTTGATGACGGAGCAGAAAAAAGCTCTCGCTGAAGATTTGAAAAAGCGTATGGAAAGCCAGGGCATGGGCGCCGAGCAGTTCGAAGAATACAAAGAGAAGTGGGACAAGGATTTCGAAGAGACCGCGGCATTCATGATCAAATCGAGCTTCCTACTTGATAAGATCGCGGCCGACAAAGAACTGAAGTCGACGGACGCAGATCTCGAGGCGAAGTTCACAGAATACGCCGGTCAAACAGGAATCGAGATGGCGCGCGTTAAAGAATTCTACGGCGATGAAGATCGTCGCTCGCGTCTGCGCTATCAGTTGACCGAAGATAAAGTTGTCGATTGGCTGATTGAACGCGCGAACGTTAAAGAAG
>JAYSYF010000362.1:0-9187 GCA_043716655.1 Bdellovibrionales bacterium
CGGCACGATGATCACAGCGCATGACTTGACCATCCATCGTCTTTAACGCCTTCACTCGCAAAGGAGCATTCGCTTCTGCATTCAGCGCGACCGATGTAATCGTCGAAAGTGCCAAGACAATTGCGAGTGATTTTGATGCGTTCATTAGGATCTCCTTCACGGGGTTCAGGGTCTCGTTAATAGCAAGACCTAGGCTCGACGTCGCAAGCACGCCTGTCGTGAACACTTTTCACCGATGGCGAAGGGATCGACGACCGCCTTGAGTATAGAGCCCGCCGCGCGCGGGACGATGAAATACCCCAGGACGCGGAGGCCGCCAAGGGGCTCTCCAGATGCCAAATTCCGGCTCTAAATTTGATGAATACGGGAGTTTAACCTTACGAATCGTGCCGACATAATCGGAAACGAGGAGTGTCGTCGAGTCGAATCCGGCGCAATGCGCCGGATCTCTTACTTAACGATGAGTTTGCGGTAGTCCGGTGCGCGCATGATGTTCGCGAGTTCTTTCTCGGTTTCCATCTCGATGCGAATCAGCCAGCCGTTGTTCATCGGATCGTCGTTCAAGCTCGATGGATCTTCCATTAACGAATCATTCACTTCGATAACAGTTCCCGAAACCGGAGCATAAAGATCGCTCGCGGCCTTCACGCTTTCAACAACGCCAAAGCTTTCGCCTTGCGAGTATTTCGCGCCTTCTTCTGGAAGATCGAGATAAACGATTTCACCAAGCTGTTCTTGTGCAAACTCAGTGATGCCGATCGTGACGATGTTCTCGTCAACTTGTGCCCACTCATGCTCTTTCGTGTAGTAGAAATCTTCTGGCAATTGGTAGTTCGTTGTCGACATCAGCACTCCTTAAAAATTCAAACTAGAAACTGTATAAAATTACTTTTTAACTATGAACGGCGTCGGTCTAACCTTCGCCTTCACAGACTTCCCGCGAATATCTACTGCGATCTCTGTACCATCGGCGGCGAACGGGACAGTCACATATCCAATACCGATCGAGGCACCCGTCAACGGCGACATTGTACCGCTGGTGCAAACACCGATGACTTCGCCCGATGGCGATTTCAAAGAATATCCCTGTCGCGGGATCCCGCGATCAACGAGCTCAAAGCCGATGAGCTTACGCTTCAATCCCTTTTCTTTAACGGCGACGATCGGAGCTTTGCCTAGGAAATCTTTCGCAAGTGGCTTCGTCACCCAACCGAGACCCGCCTCATACGGATTCGTCGTATCGTCGATCTCATGACCGTAAAGCGTGTACTTCATTTCGGTTCGAAGTGTGTCGCGTGCGCCAAGTCCGATCGGTTCAACACCGAGGTCTTTTCCTTTTTCGAGGAGCAGATTCCAAAGCTCGACAGTTTTGCCTGCTGGAACAAAAACTTCCGCACCGTCTTCACCGGTATAGCCCGTGCGAGCGACGATGACTTTGCTTCCACTCCAATCGAATTCAGCATGTGTGAATGCCTTCATCGATGAAGGAGCACCGACGCTGCCGGCGCCCTTTGGAAACAATCGATCGAGGAGTGCCAAAGCTTTTGGACCTTGGACTGCGATTTGTCCCCACTGAGAACTTTCGTTTTTTAAAACCGCGCCACGATTGTTTTTCTGAACGAAAGCGAAATCTTTTTCGATGTTCGCTGCGTTCACGCAAAGCAGGTATTCTTCGCCAGGTTTCAGGCAGTAGACGATCAAATCGTCGACAATGCCGCCCGCTTCATTTGGAAAAAGTGAGTAATGCGCTTCGCCCGCGCCTAATTTCGAAACGTCGTTTGTTGTAATCCACTGCAATGTTTCGAGCGACTTAGGACCACTGACACGAAACTCGCCCATATGAGAAACATCGAACAACCCAACGCCGGATCGAACGCTGATGTGTTCCTCTTTGAGGCCGCGATATTGGACGGGCATCCACCAACCGGCGAAATCTACCAGACGCGCGCCGAGGCGCTCATGGACCTGCGCAAGCGGAGTTCGCTGTGGTTCTGTAGTAGTGCTGTCAGCCATTTTGATCCATTGCCCGTGTTTGGCCGCCACTTTCATGGCTAGGGGCTTAGCAGTCAAGGCCGCCGAAATCTGTCACTCCAGCCAAGTTTAAGCCTGCCTCGAGATTAAGCACTATCGATCGCGCGCTCCAAACCGCCTAAATTGGCGGAAATGAAGAGAAAACGCTAATTACGACCACCCTTAACTCGGACCTGTTTCTGCACATAATTCCACAGCCGAACCAGGAGTTTTCCTTATGGTCAGACTTCAAAACTTCCGCCGCCCAACTGTAGGTAATTTTGGCGTCATTTCTGGCGCCGCTTCAATCGCGGTCGCTCTCGTCATTTTGGTCTTGTTTTCGGCCTGTACTCCGCCCGGCGCACCGATGTCGCGAGCTGACTTTTTGGAGCAGCAAATGGCAACCGGCTATCAAGCTCCAGATGGAAAATCTCACACCGGCGCATCCGGCGACAAAGAACTCGATCGAGTGAAAGATCAGATCGCCGGTCAAAATTCAGACATTGAAGCACTTTCGAAAATCGATCGCGATCTCGCGACACGTATCCTCACGGCAAAGGTCGAAACGGCAAGCGCCGCAGTCACTCGAGTTCACATCACGTTCCGCGATTCGAGCCGACTGACGTTCGACTTCACGGATAAAGAAATCGCGCCGAAGTCGTCGAAAGACGCCGGCAACGAAGTTCGATACAAATCTGTCGTTGGAAAAACTGGCGACGGAACAAAGTCCGACTTTGAAGTTGCGATGCTTTGCCGCAAAACTCCGACTGAGACTGGAAAACCAGCGGCCCCCGGTTGCCAGATGGCCACAATCGCACTGAAAGAGACAGCGCCCAACGGAGCCAAAGCGGGCCTCGTATTGCGCAATCAAGAAGTGATCGTCTTAGCTAAAACTACCTTCACAAACATGAAACATGAAATCTTGAAACGTCTCGTCGGCGAACTCAAGACGGCAAAGAACGGAACCTTGCAAACTTTCGAAGTTGCGTGGGGACCATCAGGTTTTGCACTTGGTTTCGGTGACGCTCAGGTGTGCCCAGTCGGACGCTTAGTTGAAACGAACGATCTCGACGAACCGCTCAGATTAAATTGTGCCGGCACCGAAGTTTTCCGTGATCTCGCTGGTCAAATGATCGGAAACACGACGCGCGGAGAACTCCTACTTCAAATCACCGCCGCTACTCCTGGAATGATCTACGGAGAAACGGTCGAACATATTTTTATGCTCGTTCGAAGAAAACCGGTTCCGAAAAAAGTGACGCCCTCAACTCCTGTGACTCCGGGCACTGCGCCGAAAACACCTGGTACGCCAGGTACCGCGGCACCGGGAACAACAACTCCCCCAGCTGCGGGTACGGCTCCGACCGAAGTCGAAGATGATGACGACGGCGCGGTCGATGCGGTGTTCAGTACAGAAGGCCCGCAAGACGAAGTTCCACCCGTCAAATTACCGGAATCTGCTGGATGGTTGATTCCAATTCAAACCAAGCACCCATTTGCCAAAACGTTCGCAAGCGATCGAAAAAATCCGATCATCGCACGCGGAGTGAAAGATTGGCTGAACGGCAAACGACTGAAAAGTTTTGCCGTAAACTTCATTCCGAATCGCAATCTCGTCTTCAACAAACTGGCTATGAGCAATGTCCCGCCCGAGTTTGCGCTGATCATGTTTGGTGAGTCCGAGTTTTTTATCAATAGCGGCTATCCATTGGCTGGTCCAAAAACAACGTCGGCCTGGGGACCGTGGCAGTTCATCGATCAAACGGCGACTGGAAACGGTCTGCGAATTCATCGGCGACTCGTGAACAAAAAGTATATTGCGGGAAATCCCTGCGATGAGCGCGCAGATCTAGCAAAGTCGTCAGAAGCGGCGGGCCGTTATATTCGTTCGATCATCGACATGTTCCCGAACGATCCAAAGTTAGTGCTGCTTGGTTACAACCAAGGTGAGTACGGCGTGCGCGGACAAGTTACGAGTTTGAAAAACACCGGTTCGAAAGAGCGTCTCGCCGCCATCAAAGAAATTGGTCTCAATTATTGGACGATCAAGCGCTTCAATATGGCAAGCGTTCACGGGATGAAATACGTCGAAAACTTCGTTTCGGTTTATCACGCAGCACTCGAATCAGACCCTGTGAAAGTCGATCCAACGGTTCAGCCTTGGAAACCAAACCCACAGTGCCGCCGCTTCTAGCGGTACCTGCTTCCTTTTTGCATTTTTCGACTGAAAAATGCAAAAAGGAAGCAGGTACCTTTAACTAAGTTCCGCGAGCCTCAACGTATTTTCTAGCAAGATCTGAATGGTCATTGGCCCTACTCCGCCCGGGACTGGAGTAATGGCTTTTACGACGCCCATTAGTTCCTCGGTTCGTACATCGCCGCAAACTCTAGATTTGCCATCAGTTCCCGGCACGCGGTGGATACCGACATCTGCGACGACGGCTCCTAATTTAAAAAACTCTTTTCCCATGAATTGCGGTTTACCCGCTGCGACCACGACGATATCGGCTTGGCTCGTCACAGCTTTGAGGTCCGCAGTTTTCGAGTGAGCAATGGTGACTGTCGCGTTTGCCTCGAGGAGCAATTGCGCCATCGGTTTTCCAACGATGTTACTGCGGCCAACGACCACAGCTGATTTACCGGCAATGTCGATCTTGTAGTGCTCAAAAATTTTCATGACTCCCGATGGAGTGCACGGCGCCACACGCGTGCGTCCAGCAAACAAAAGTCCCATGTTACCGCTCGTCAAACCATCCGGATCCTTCAAGGGTGAGATGCGTTCTGTCGCCTCAGTTTCATTGAGGCCTTTCGGCAGTGGCAACTGCACAAGGATTCCATCGACATCTTTACGTGCATTCAGTTCGTCGATGATTCCGTGAAGCTCGGCTTGGGTCAGCGTTCCCGGTTGTTCAATACGAAAACTGTCGATGCCGGCCTCGCCGCACGCTTTAACCTTGTTGCGCACGTAGATCTGACTAGCAGGGTCAGCTCCGACCAGCACGACTGCAAGCCCCGGTTTACGCCCCCGCTTCGAGACAAATGCGGCGACTTTTTGAGCTAAGACGGCGCGACGAGTCTGCGCGACATGTTTTCCATCAAGTAAGGTGGTCATCGGTTCCTTTGCTTTGTCCGTTGGGCGGCGCTAGGCAGCACTCTTTTAACTCCAAATCGCTTATTCGGCACCTCGAGAGACGGACCTTGACTCGATTTTGACGGCCGGCATAAAACCGGGATTCACCGTTCCTGGTTGTTTTGTTTGGAGGCGTGCCCATGGCAGCTAAAAAGGCCGAAAAAGTTAAGCTCTCGAAAGATGGAAACTCGATCGACTTCGTCGCGAGTGAAAGTCTTCCAACCTCGACAAAAAAATTCCGTCAGAGCCCCGAAATTGAAGGCTTCTATCGTTTCGTTTACGAAAACGATCTTCGCGTTGAAAGTTACGAGATCCTCGGTCGAATCATCATTCGTCGCCGCATCGAACGAGAAGAAGCTGTGAAAGCGGCCCGTGCAGCAAAGAAAAAAGGCGGCTGAGCCAACGCTCGCTCGACGATCCGCCTGTGGTCGCGCCTCTGGTCGATCGATCACCTAAATATTTCGTCCGTGAATCGGACGACGAAAGCCGGGTTTCTCACCCGGCTTTTTTATTTTCGCTCTCACGTGTCCCCCGACTTTGCAATTCCATGCCTCACCGCATTTTTCCGCGGTTATCACCGGAGGCATTATGGCAAATTCCCGCGATCCGATTTTTTTCCCACCACAGATTCGAACTTCGATTTCGAACGAACGCGGCCAAGGCCTCATCGAATACCTGATCATCGTTGCACTCATCGCTGTCGGTACCATCGGAATCATGCGCGTAATGGGTCAAGCCGTCGGATCTCGATTCGCCACCATCAGCGACGCACTTCAAGGCGAACGAAAAACACATGCCGTCGATGCGATTGACGACAATCTTCTGCGCAAAAAAGATCTCGGAGATTTCATGAATGGCGTCGGCGGTTCCGGCACCGGTACTGGTGGCGGTACTAGTGGCGGCGGATCGAAGTGAACAGCGCCGCAAATCAGCGCGGACAAGCGCTGATTGAAACTATTTTTGCGGCTCCAGTCGTGGCCATTGTTATCGGCGTCGGTTTCTACCTTATGTACCTCGCGTTTGCTCAGGCCTGGATGACGCGCGCCTCGCGAGAGGCCGCCGCTTGTCTCGTAACAAATGTTTCGCACACGCGATGCCGCGCGCGCCTCGAGTCGACTCTAGCCGTGGGAGTTTTATTTGGTCGCGCTGACATCGACGAGTTTCGAACCGGTGACGGTGGTTCGCACGTGCAGGTTTCTTTCGACGCCCGCACGTCTTTCCTCTCGACTGACGATCGTTCACGGTTGGCTTCACGGCTGACGGCGAAGAGCTCGTTTCCGAGACGACTATGAAGAGCAGTTTTTGTAACGAGCGTGGTCAGGCGATGACTGCGGCTCTCATCATTCTACCCTTGGCACTTGTCTTGTTCTGCGGCGCGATCGTGTTGATCTGGGCATTCGCGCTGGAGGCTAAGGCAACTGCTGCTTGCCGCGTTTCGCTCGCCGCCAGCCAACGACAAGCCGCGCTGAAACTGGCACAGTTGCTAGCGCTGAATGACACCGCTGAAAAATTTGAGCAACGCAGGCGCATGGCACAGCTAGCACTCAAGGCCGCGATCCTTACCGGTAATCCTGGAGCGATATCCGCAGCGCGCGTGTCGCTTTCGATCATTGAGACGATGCAAGTCCCGGTCGCTCTTAAACAGAAATCTCTCGTGCTGAAGGGAAAACAAGTTTCGATGCAAGCGGCCCTTCGTGCGAGTGAAGCGATCCGCTCTGCAATTCCTGAGAAAATTCTGGGAAATCAGTCGGGATCGGTTGTCGCAAAAATCTTCGGTCAGTTTTCACCGCAGTCGAAGTCAGCGCGCTTCGAAGTAGTCGCTTTTCCGGCCGACGCGCGGACGCCCAAGTACCGGACCGCTCGAGGCTTTAACAAATCGCAAGAGGTGAAGGTCCGATGGTTGCTTCAGCTGCCGTCAGCAAAGACGTCGGAAGAAGCGCAAGACGCGAGCCCTTCTATAGAGGTGGGCTGCGCGATGACGCTGGAAAAAACGAGGGGCGAAAAGTGGGAACCACAAATGACAGAGGACAAGCTCTTACGGAATTGATCATCGTCCTCGTATTGTTTATCGGCTGCATTCTCATCGTCGCAGGAGGTTTTCGTGAGTCCACTCGTCAAATTCGCAAAACAGGTTTTGAATCGACTCGAAGCGCGGGTTCAGCACCTTCGAGACGCGGCGAAAGACACTGACGACACTGTTGAAGCGCAGGCGAAAACATTCCGAATTTGGATGTGGTCTTCGGCCGCGGGCTTAACGCTAGTCGTGATCGCCTCTGTCGTTTCGGTGTCGAGCAAAAGTTCTGAAACTGAAAGTCACGCAGTGGCGAGTCCACGCGATATCACGATGCTCGAATCGCTTCCAGACGGTTTTGTCATCGCACCGATCGATCCAACGAATGTTGATTCACTGGATTCAATCTTCGATGAGCACGGGTATGCCGATCTTTACCAAGCTGGCAACGGCGACTCGCGCGGTAAATGTATTGCTCGCGGACTTCCGCTCGTGCGAGCTCCGAAGAATAGGCGACGCTTTGCTGTGCTCGTTCCCGACGAACAAGCCAGCGTGCTTGCCGAGCTGAATGAACCCGTGCTCGTTATTCTTCGGAAGAAGCCGGTGAAGTCGATCGGCGATACAAAGAAAAAGGGTCCGCGCGAGTCGCCGCTGATCCGTGAAATCAGAGGGCGAATCGATTTGATTCAAGAAGACATTCCGGAAATCGCGCAAACACCCGAGTCAGGAGCAAAATCATGAAGCAGATTTTCATCAGCGCCCTAATCGCAGTTTTATGTCCGGCATCCTATTGCCATGCGGAGATCGCAGTTCGTCACACCGGAACCTCCGAAAATGAATTTCAAGCGTTGGCACAGGCGCTTGGCTTCACGACCGTCGCAGAAATTCTGACCGAGAAGAATGCACCGTCTGCAGAAGTCTCCGAACTTTTTCGACTACGCTTGGTCGAAGCGCAGTCAGAGTGGTTAAAAAAACGCGATTCGTTTTCTGCAATCGATCGTTTTTTGGAACTTGCCCTCGAAGCCGATTGGTTGCCCAGCGAGAGGCAGGCATTTGTGGTCTTTTTTATTCGACGGCTCGAAACCAGAGTGTCTTCCGCGAAGGAGGAAGAACTCTTCTCGAAATTAAATGCTTTCACCGTCGGTGACGACACGGCCGATTTCTCGGAGATGCCCGCGAGAATCAAAACGACGTGGGAAACTTTTCTCAATCAAAACGCGACCGATGCGAAGGCTCGGCTTTCATTTCCCTTGGGCCTGCCGACAGATGTTGGGATTGTGATATTGAATGGACGACCGATTTCTCGCCAGAACCTTTCGAGTTTATTTCTTCCTCGCGCGGATGTGCGTGTGACTCTGATTTCGAACACATATCAGCCGTTCACAGTGAGGCTGACGGATCGCACGATCGAATGGCCGACACTTTCGCGTAAGACGTGGATCAATGATGATTGCTCCGTGAATGGCTTGGCGCCGTCATTTAGTCAGATGAAATTAAAGGTTTTGGGATTTGCCGACTGCGAAGGAGTAAAGGCAGAGAAGGGGGCATCTATCGCGGACGGCGATGGTGCGAAAGCCGAGAACCAACTTGCGAAGTTTGGACTCTCGCGAAGTTCGCCGCTGTCTGACGATTTGCCGAGTCCAAGGGAGCCTGTCGTATATAAGAAGCCGTGGTTTTGGGGAGCGCTCGGAGTTCTCGCATTGGGTGCAGTCATCGCGGTTCGGGCAAACGATAATCGCGAAGCGGCGGTGCAGCCGACGAACAACGAAGGTTGGTAAAAAAAAACCTGCGGGGAAACCGCAGGCTTTAAGTTTTTTGAATTCCGGATTCGAACTTAGCGAGTCCGTCCCGGTGTCGTCCCTGTCGCGGGGCCAGAACCACCGGCTGGAACAGTTCCACCTGGCGAAGTATAGAGATAGTCGGTTCCCCCGCCGATTCCGCCGCTGCCGAAGTACGTCTGCCATTGAAAGTTCGGGAAGATAGCGCGTGCGTGGCTCATGGCGTAGAGCGCTTCGTCTCGGGGGACGTTGTGCTGG
>JAYSYF010000363.1:0-9187 GCA_043716655.1 Bdellovibrionales bacterium
GATACCCAACTCGCCCGCTCTAAACAGCATGATGGAATTAAAGTCCGCCAAAAGCTCTGTCAGCGAAAATATAATGTTTTCCGTGGTCATCATCCCAGCTTCGACTTTGCTCAGATCGAGAATGTCGTCGATGAGCCTAAGAAGTTGCTGGGAGTTGCGTTCGACGATCGCCATGTATCCATGGTTCTCGTCATTTGTATTCGCAGGATTTTTCATCAAATCCGTGAAACCCAAAATCGCACCTATTGGAGTACGAATCTCGTGCGACATATTCGCTAGGAATTGAGTTTTAGATGCGTTGGCTCGTTCGGCCGTTTGAACAGCTTGCTCAAGTTCAACCTGAACTATTTTAAATTTTTCTAACAAGTCCTCTTGGGCTTTTTCAGACTCTCGACGAGCCGTGATGTCTCGTATGGCGCTTGAGATCAGCATCCCACTTTCGGTTCTAAGCGGGCTCAAAGATAAATCGATCGGAAATTCTGTTCCGTCTTTTCGTTTTCCGTAAAGTTCGAGGCCGCGTCCGATCGGCCGCGCGCTTGGCTTGGCCGCGAAGTCTGCACGGTGGTGAACATGTGCTTTGTGGAAACGCTCGGGCATCAGCATCTCCATCGGATTGCCGACCATTTCTTCACGCTCATATCCAAATATCGCTTCGGCTTGCCTATTCACGAGTTCGATCAATCCCGTGTCGTTGACGATAACGATCGCATCAGGCGCAGTTTCGAGCAGTCCACGAAACTTCATCTCAGCAGACCTAAGCTCAATTTTCTGCTGGTGCAGCTCGATGAAAATGTTCACCTTGCTTTTCACCGCGTGGGGATCAAGCGGCTTCAGAAGGAAGTCGACCGCTCCGCTTTCGTAGCCTTCAAATGAAAAGCTTTGTTCTGTCGCTGTTGCCGTTACGAAAATAATCGGGATATTTTTTGTGCGGTTCGATCCCCGCATCAGCTCGGCGAGTTCAAAGCCGCTCATTCCCGGCATTCGAACGTCGAGCAGCGCCACGCAAAAATCGTGTTTCATCATCAGCTCAAGCGCGGCCTGGCCAGACGTCGCTTTCAAAATGCGTACATCTTTCCGCTCGAGAATTGCCCCGAGCGCAAGTAGGTTATCCTTCACGTCGTCGACGATGAGAATATCGCATGAATTCATTATAGCGTTGCCCGCGCTGGTATCCAGACCCGAATCAACGAGAGCAACTTAGTCAGATCAACTGGCTTCGAAACATAGTCATCTGTCCCCGCCTCGAGACACTTTTCTTGATCGTCTTTCATCGCTTTAGCGGTGACTGCGATGATCGGAAGTCGAGCGAATCGTTTCTGTTTCCGAATCTGGCGAGTCGCTTCGTAACCGTCCATTTCGGGCATCATGATGTCCATCAAGACGAGATCGATTTGCGGATCCTGATCTAACTTTGCGAGTGCTTCGTGCCCATTTCTTCCAACGACGATCGTCGCGCCTTTTTGCTCGAGTGCACTTGTCAGTGCGAAAATGTTTCTGATGTCGTCGTCGACCAACAGAATTTTTCTTCCTTCAAAGACTTGTTCACGATTTCTGACCGATTTAACGATGAGTCGATGTGCCGGTGACAATTTAGATTCGTCTCGATGAAGAATCAGTACCACCTCGTCTAGAAGTCTCTCTGGGGATCTCGCTCGCTTAATGACAAGACTTTGCGCCGCTAACTTCAGGTTGCTTTCTTGTTCGGGTGAAGACAAAGCACCGGTGTAAACGATGATAGGTGGCATTTTGTCGCGCGCCATGATTTCTAACATCTCGGCCCCAGAAAAATGAGAAGATGTCAGGTCTACGATTACGCAATCGTAAGCCAATGCTTTAAGGGCTTGTACGGCCTCTTTCGCAGAGCCGACCAGTCCCACCTCGGTGTTAGCGTCTTCGACAAGGAGGGCGATCGTTCGACGTTGAAGGTCTTTATGGCCGACAATAAGAATTCGAGTCTTCGGCTGCACAAACTTTGCTTCTAACTTTTTCAAAGCGGACTTCAACTCTTCGTGCCTGACCGGCTTCTGCAAGAATCCCATTGCGCCGAGCTGCAGGCACGCCTTCGCGTAATCAATAACCGATACGACTTGCACTGGAATATGTCGAGTCTTCGCGTCCTCTTTTAGGCGATCCAAAACGGTAAGACCCAAGTGATCTGGAAGTTTCATATCAAGCACGATTGCGCTAGGAGTATATTCAACCGCCATCGCAAATCCCTCATCCGCGCTTTGACCGACGATGCACTTGAACTTCATCTCGTGAGCAAGGTCCAAAACAATCTTAGCAAATTCCGCATCATCTTCGATAAGAAGAATTGTGCGATCGCCTATGTCGAGACGATCTCGATCGTCTTCAAATGGAAGGGGAACGATCGCAGTCGAATGTTTATGGTTGATTCCATCTCGTCGAATAAGCGCCTCGGTCGGTTGCTCCACCAGCGCTTGAGATTCATCCAACGCTTCTGGCAAAACCAACGTAAAGCGGCTGCCTTTACCCGCCGCACTTTCGACTTCAATGCTTCCGCCCAAAAGTTTCGCCAAGTTGCGCGAAATCGAGAGACCGAGACCGGTGCCACCGAACTTTCGATTTGTCGTACCATCGGCCTGCCTGAATGCTTCGAAGATAATCTCGTGCTGATTTTTTGGAATACCGATTCCTGTGTCGCTAACTTCGAACGCGATCATATTGTTTGCACGACGGTACAATCTAATTGAAACCGACCCTACCAAAGTGAATTTGAGTGCGTTCGATACCAGGTTCTTCAAAATCTGATCCAGACGCTGCCGGTCCGTGATGAAGGATGACGGCAAGTCCGTCTCCATGGTGACATCGAGAATTAGATTCTTTTCATGTGCAAGCGATCGGAAAGTCTGTTTCAGACCGTCAATGACTTTGGAAACCACGACTTTTTCAGCGCGAATGTCGAGCTTGCCCGCTTCAACTTTGGAAAGATCTAAAATATCATTGATGAGATTTAGAAGATCGTTTCCTGATGAATAAATCGAAGAAGCATATTGAATCTGCTCGTCCGTTAGGTTGTCTTTCACGTTATCCATCAACAATTTCGCAAGAATCAGCGAGCTATTGAGTGGAGTCCGCAATTCGTGCGACATGTTCGCCAAAAACTCGGTCTTGTACTGACTCGCCCTTTGGATCTCGTTCGCTTTTTCTTCGAGCAAGACTTGAGCTTTGTTCAGCGCTTCATTCTGAACTTCGACTTTTTTGCGAACATCCGATGTGTTGATCGCGATACCGATGTTTTCGGAAACGTGGCTCAGGAACGCACGTTGATGTTCAGTGAACGGATGTAGCGATCCGAGTTCGATAATACCCGTCACCGTGTCTTCGTAAAGAATTGGACAGATTAGTAACGAGCGAGGAGCCAGACCACCAAGCGTAGATTCAATTTTATTAAAGTATCCGGCAGGGACGTCATCGATTAACAGCGAGCGTTTGTCGCAAGCGACTTGACCAACCAGCCCTTCGCCGAAGCGAATGATCTTCCCTTTCACGTCACCGGGAAGCGCGAATCCACTGACCAATTCAAGTGACTCGTCTGTCGCGACATAGAAAGCACCGACCTGAGCATTCGTAAACGGAACAAGGTGGCTTAAAATACTTTGTCCGAGGCGAGAAATAATCTGTTCTCCGCGCATACTCTCCGAAAGTGCAATTTGTCCTTCGCGCAGGTAATCGAGCTCGCGGAATTTCTCTCTTAGGGATGCTTCCGATTGCTTTCGCTGAGTGATGTCTCGCTCGGTTGTTGCGATTCCGGTCAGCTTTCCTTTATCGTCGGTCAATTTTGTATTGGTCAGCCAAACGTCGATGATTCGGCCGTCTTTGTGTTTTCGTTTTGTTTCGAGGTTGATGACTAATTCGCCGCGCTTCAGGGATGCGAGGAATCCACGAGCCTCCTCTTGATACTCAGTAGGAACGGTATCGACGATGTTCATGCCAAGTGCTTCGGCTTGCGAGTAACCGTAGATGATTTCGGCGCCTTGGTTCCAGGCCAAAATATTGCCTTCCAAATCTTGAAACGTAATCGCGTCATTGGAATCTTGAATGACCGTCGCCATTCGTCGGAGGTTCTCGACGGAACCCATTTGCTTGTTCGATTTTGCTTTTCGAACTTTCTTGCTTACCATTTTCACTCGCTATTCTTTTGTCACCCGCCAGTAAGCCTAGTTAAGAGAGTGATGTCAGTAAGAATGAAAATCCCGGACATTCTTGCCATTATGTGAATGGATGTTTTGCTATATAGCTGCAGTTCGATTTAGCGGACAGCATAGTGAATTATCTAGCGGAAAATGTCCGTACAACCCGGAGTAAGAATGTTCGCTACTCCGATGTATGGAATCGCTTGAGCAGCATCATACGCCCCAACCGCCCCTGGCGACGCACAATCCAGCGAACGAACGGCAACCAAACACGAATGTAACGCAGACGAATTTACCACGAGTGCTCCGTTTCGTTCGAGATCTTCGATTTCAACCACGGTTCTGATGGGTGCCGCGGGCAGTCCGAGTTTTTCAGCGAGTGTCGTAAAATTCCATACCGCCCGTCGGCAGTCGTCGAACTTCGCTTCGGCGTGACACCGAACGGTTGTCATACACGCTTCATTAGCAACAGAACCTGCGCCGAATACACTCGTACTACCATTATGCTGCGCAAACGGATTGCCCGTTCCTGTTCCGAAAAGACTGCAACCCATCTGAAGACAGCTCAGGCACAACAATGTGACGAAAACCACCTGCGAGCGTAAACAAAAAATCATGTGGTTACCTCGTCGTCCATGGTGCGACTTAAGGGAAAAAGCTGAAGATTTAATTGGTAAATTCGATCGGGCGATTCGTCTTGGCTTGCTAGCAAAAGAATTTCATTTCGAAATTCCTGAATCTTCAATTTGATTTCGGCGGCGACTTTTTCCGATACAGGAATACAGGCGGCAGAGATTTCGCGTTGTTCGCGATTCACCGTTTCAATCGAGTCGCTCGCAATTCGCATCATCTCTTTGTGATAGCTAACGACCGAAGCGGATGCGACTTCGTTTGAAGTTGTGACAGTGCGAGTGCTTTGCACGAGACGGCCAGTTTCATCTCGGCGTACAAGCCCGAGAGCCTCGAGATCGTGAATCGCCTTCGATGCTTCATCTGCCGAAATTCTTGGAAAGATCGTCCCCGCAATCCACTTCGCGTCTTCACGAAAACTAGGAAACGCGACTAGCTCACGAACCGGGATATAGTACCAACAAGCATAGTAAGAAAACTCGGCTTGGTTTAGCGGATACATCTTTTGGTATCCCTTAGATTTCAAAATTTTGGTGGCATGTTGCGATCGTTCACTCGCCGTCCGAGATTGGCCGAAGTGAACAAGGTGAGCAAAAAAATCACCTTCGGTCTTCGTCAGTTTCAGTGCATCGACAAACTTTGGAATGCTCTCGCTCGAAAGATTTCGTTTTCCATCCATCACGAGCTTTAAAAAATTCGGCGACGAAAAACCGGCTCGCCGAGAGAAGTAACGAAATGAAAAGGTCCGCGAATGAGTCTTCAAATAACCATAGCTATCGCGAAGAAATAGGCGGTAGTCGTCGTATTCAAAAACATTCGGGACCGTTGACTTCAATTGAAACACGTTTGCATTTTCCATTTCCTATCTTCTCGTCTTTATTGATTATTCGACGAGTCCTGAACTCAATCTTCTGTATTCAATATGTATTCAAACAGCCCTGCGACCCGACGTTCGTCCCGCTGAACTTTCGAACGACAAGATCATCCCACGGTGCAGAACTTCTATGCAGCTTCGCACCGAAGGGCGAAAGCGTGACAACCCCGCACGGAACTTCGACAACGCGCTGAATATCGTGCGACTCGTTTGCCCAAGACCACCATGTGTACGGCTGCACTTTGCACTCGGGCGGAGTTAAGTCTCGATGTGTCCACTTCGCGGCAATAGAAATTCCATCCTCAAGATCGAGTGCGAGGGCTCCGGCGAACTCCATCGCACCCGTTTCGCCGACGATGCGCATGGGTAAGGCCGCAACGTTCTTTTCTTTGAGATGAAAAAACGCGTGATGATCGCGTCCAACATCGACGTGGCTATATCGCGAACCGATCTCGAGTCGGTCTCTGACTTTCATGCCTCCGTCTGCCTGCGGATCAAAAAGCGAAAACTGTAAGCCTAGCGGCTGGCCCATGGAATCTGCCTGATATCCAGCGCCAAAAAGTTCGCCAGTCATTGAAGGATGTAAGTACGCTGAAAAACCCGGAATCTCGAGATGACTCATGAGTCGAACTTTCAGAGGATCACGAATGTCAAAAGTGAACAGTGGATCAGTGGTTCTGAAAGTTACGACATACGCACGCTCACCAATAAATCGAACCGATCGAATCGTTTCTCCGAGTCCGAATTCTTCGGTGCGCGAGACAGTTGCGAACTGCCCGTCATCGTCTTGCAAAGTCCAAAGGCGACTGCTTTGCGAGTTGCCGCTTCCAGAGCCGGTGGTCGCAACGAAGAGAGAATCGCCGCTTGCGGATTCTCCGAATGAAAACTGATTTCGAACGCCGCCATCGATAAACGCGGTGCCGCCCGCATCAGCCTTCAACTTTTCTGCGTTGAAGCGAGTCACTGTACTGGTTCCGAAGACTCGATCGTCCGACAAACGAGTATCCCAATCAAACCAAGTGTATCCTTTAGAAAACAGGTAGAGGTGCTCCGACGTCATATACATTTGATCCATGCGTCCAAGTCGACCAACACTTTCGACCGAGCTATCACCGAACGAAATCTTATGTACCTCAGTCAGATCAAAGCTGAAGTCATCGATTGCAGATTCTAGAATTCGGTCGCATGGAATCGACATTTTCGAAACGTCGAACTGTGCCCCGCCCACCCAGCGTTGCGCGACTAAAAATATTTCGTCGTTCAACAACCTTGCGTCGACGTAGCGTCCGTCAGTCACGAACGTCTTCTTTAATTCGTGTAATCCGTGTTTCTGTCGATAAAACGAGATTTTCGTATCTGAATACGAACGCACGACAACCGCGAGTTCACCCTTCCAAACAAAAATCAGCGGACGCAGTCGACTTTCGATCTTGATCGATTGAGTCGGCTCGAGCGTATCCGAGTGAATAATTTCGATCATGTATATGTCCGACGGATATTCACTTGTTTTGCGCACGTAGAATATCCGCTTTCCATCGGTCTTCGCCAAATCGGGCTCGTCAACACCGGGCTCTTGTATGTTGCTCGAGCTGGACGGCAGAGCAGCGGCATTAGATGACCCCGTTGTCGAACTCAAGGGCTCGCCGCTATTAACTTCTCGCGCCCAATCGTTGTATGCGGTCGTCGCCTCGTACCAACCGAACCACTTACGATCGCGCCACTCCTGCAGAGCCGTACAACTTTCGAACGACTTGGGTTTTTCATTAATGACTGGAAGTCGAAACGGAATATTTGGCCGTGCTCGTCGGCCCGTTGATTCGTCACATCCGGTGACGAAAGGAATCACGGCGATGATGGCGATCGAGATGAATTTTCTTAGCATGTGCCCTCCCGGCAAAACTTTGGCTGATTTAAAAAATCAGCTTCAGTATCGGGAGTAGAGTGCACTGTCCGCCAGACCAGCGACGAACTTATCGAATTCCAAATGTATTCACGTGTCGAATTCTAACGAAGTGGCGGAGAATTCGGCATCAATTGCGGAAGGTCGGAGACAAAACATAGGGGATCATGCTAAGCCTTTCGAACCGAAACCCGAGGTACCTCAAGTGTTAAAAAGCATGTCTGCATTTATCCTCTCAATTGGCATATCAGTAAGCTTCATTGCGACGACCGTTGTCCCGGCTTTCTCGTCAGCCGCATCCGTTTCTGAAGATCAAAAGATCGAAGCATTATTCACGGCGATTCGCGATTCCAACGCTTCTTTCATTCGTAACGGTGAAGCGCATCCTGCCGCTGAAGCGGTTCAGCACTTGCATCGAAAATTGGAAAGCGCAGGAAAATCTTGGTTCGCACCAAAACGAAGCGAGTGGACCGCGCGAATGTTCATCGACAAAATCGCTTCAAAATCTTCGATGTCAGGCGAAGATTATTTCATTCGTCTGCCCGACGGATCCATGTACAAGGCGCAGATCTGGCTCAGCGATAAATTGAAATTAATTGAGAGTGCGAACTAGACGAAGAAAAACGGTACAAATCCCGAAATTCGACGGGAGACTCGTTTCGCTCGCGATCGAATTCGCGCGACGCCTAAAGCCAATGGGCAAGAGTACAGTCGTCCTTCGAACAGGACCAAGTCGTGGTGAGAGTGGCTTCCGCCACCGTCAAGTTCCCAAACGATGTGATGATCTTCTTTTACATTTTGATGTGCGGCTGTTGTTCTCATGCGGATTTAAGAGAGCAATCGAAGTGCCAAATCGAAACCACATCGGCAAGCTATACAACGCGCTTGACAGTCGAGCTAGATTTTCGCCGCGTACCAGAATGCCATTCCGGCGAACGAAGCTTGTCCCGAAACTTACCGATTTAGACCCTGATTTTCATTCCTCTCTCCAAATGGACGGATTTGCATTCTGGCCCGTGGTTTGCCCCCGGGTTAGAGCTGCAACTTTCAACAGGGAGAATTAATGGACAGCATGGGACAAAATCAGCCAGTGACCGAAACAGATCCGAAATCAATTTTAGAAAACGATGAACATCGAGAAGGCGAACTCACCAAACGCATCGAAGAACAAACGGCGAAAATTCCATCCGTTGGGTTCCTTGGACTCGCATTTGGTTCGATGGCACTTTCAGCCGGCCTTGCATTGATGCAACGTCGAAAAGGTTGGGCAAATTTCGTCGGCGAATGGGTCCCAACATTTTTACTGCTCGGCATTTATAATAAGTTGGTAAAATTAGAAGGATCTGACCAGTCGTCCTTGAACCGCAATCGCCTTTCACAATCGAGTCTTCATTAACTACCTTCATTTGGCGGGCGGCGTCCTCTCGCTGCCCGTTCTATAATGAGAAAAAGTTAGTTAAAGAAACGCTATGGCAAATTATAGGATCGTTTTCTGAGTCGCAGTTATGCACTAAAACTCCCCGCAATACAAAAAAGCCTCGACAGTAGCACGTCAGCACCGTTCCGGCTCGCATCGGTACGGACCCTGTTTTGCAAAACCTCCTTCTCATGAGGCACGATCCGCGA
>JAYSYF010000364.1:0-9164 GCA_043716655.1 Bdellovibrionales bacterium
ACTTATTGTTCTGAGTCTCCATGCGCTTAAAAAGCGTATGAACGACTCTTCTCGACCATTTACCGCCGCGCTTTGTCGGCAAATTGAGTCCCTGAAGCAGATCGGCGATTTGTTGCACACCCAATCCTTGATTCTTTAGGGTCCTGATTTTTTCCATCAATTCCAAATCCTGCTGGTTGGGTACAAAGCGGCCATTTACTTTCCGTTCGCCATACGCAGAGCCGCCAATGCGATGCTCTTCATCGCGGATCAGAATTCCGGCAGCTCTCAGATACTTAATAACCGTGGATCTGGAGGACATTGTGACAGCCGCAATTTGGTTAATCGTGAGCCGTTCTTCGAAGTATTTCTGCTGGAGGAAACTCTTGATCTTGAGGAGTGATACGTGCTTAATATGCGTAATGACTTGGATTTGTGCCGGAGGATAAAACGTAGTGTTACAGTCCCCCTGGTGCACCAAGTTTTCGCCAAAGCGAAAACATCTAGGACACGAGTGCGCATTCGCGGCTCAATCGCCCATTCTTCAAACCTTTATTCAATGCGCACACTTCAGAACGAAGTCGTTACCAACACACTTACGGTCTAGACGGTGCAACACCTTTGGCTATGGATATTAATACTACCCATGAAACACATCGCCGGAACCAGAGCTTCATCGACCTAAGCGTTCAGCTGCAAAACACGCTTGGAACGGTCGGCATCGAGATAGTTCCCTACAAACACGCAGAACTGAAATACTTTTCTCAGATGCAAATCTCGCTTCAAGAAAAATTGCTTGAGAGTCTCGCAGTCGAGACTGAGATTATTCTGGATCTCGTTCGTTCAGGAATAAATCCAGTTTGATGTGAAAAACAGCTGACCCTCTCGTTCCTTCGCAGAACGGGGCTCGAGCCTCCCGGAGATCTTCTTCTTCACCTAGAAGACGGAGTAACGTGGATTTCGTACTCGCTCGAAGAATTGTTGTGCCGACCTTGGTACCAAATTTTTCATCGCAATGAAATGATCGAAAAAGTTCTGCGCGAACGAGCAGCTTCGGTTTTGTCAGTCGAGCGTCAAGACTCTATCGTCAATTTTGACCTCGCTCGAAATTGTATTCTCCACTTTTTCGCGCTGGCAAACTCGCTGGATTTTTGTCTCTCAACAGCGGTACCGAAGTTACAAGCAAAGCTATGCCTCGCTAGCGGACGTCTTTTTTTCCCGACGACGAAACATACTTCGAATAAAGGTGTCTTAAGAAGTAGCTGATCTTTCTGAACGGCCGTGTCGCTGGAAAGAGGATCTTCCAGGTCAGCCATACTTTTAAATCAATCAACGAGTCTCTCTTGCGCAGAGTCCACGTCTTCACCTCTGAAAGGCGATGAACGAGGATAGAATATTTTGCCGCGATAATCGCACGGTGGTTTTTCGCCAAATAATTCGCGAAATAAGTGATCTTTCGAACCGGCGCGGTCAACTTGAACTGCAGCCGCCAAAGCATCGGACGCAAATCATGGAGCTTCTGAACGGCGTCATAAAACTTTTGAAGCGTGTCATAGAACAAGCGTAGCCCGCGAAGATAATAAAGCTGATAAAGGCGTTCCCTTTCTTGCAGCAACAACCAAGCTTCTCCCTTAATTTCCGAAAGAGTGGACGAGACAAAATCTGTCTTTACTCCCGAGATTCGATACGGATGAAATTTCTGAAGTCGTCCGTCGTCGACCGAAAACAACTGCTTCGCTGATTTTGCATTCAACCGGGATGCGCCTTCAAAAACCTCGACGTTTACACTGCCTTTGAATTCGACCAGAAATTGCAAAACTTCGTCGCGAGAACGATCGTGCAACGGGCGAGCGAGGGGTATTTGTCCAATTGCCTCTTTCGGAGAAGCAACCTTCCGTCCGAACCGATTGGCGGTCCAAAGCGCAGCATCCGATTTCTCTTTGTCAGAATAGATATGATTGTCTCGATAGATAACCTGAAATCCCGTGTCGAATGAGTTCTGTGGATTTGGCAAAACTTCGGACTTTTGCAAGAAAGCGGCGAGCGGTGGCGTTCCGGTTTGGCAGTATGCGAGGTAGACCCATCCATCGTTTCTATCAGTTGTGAACGACTGAAAATCGACTGCATTTAAAAAAAATTTCGGCTGAATCTTGAAACTGAAGTCGACGTGAAAATGGTGATCCGGATCATACAAACTATAGTAACGAGCAATGTCGTCAATGAGGTCGCTAACGATCGCGCGCGTTTCAATACTCGAACTTGATCCGCCGTTTTCTTTTCTTAAGATTTCGCGACACTCATTGAGTATCGGATCGAGATCTGTCGCCTTCGGGAACATTGGCAAGTTCTTGTCGAGAACCACTCGCCCAGTTTTTTCCTGTACCTTCAGTGCGCCATTTTCAATTTGAGCGCGGATTCCCGGTTCAGAAAGCAAAAGAGACCCGGTCGGCTTGAACTCCAACTTCAGATTGTTTTCTGATGCTCCGAGCAAAACAGCCAACCAGCGTCGCGGAATCGCCTCGTCTAAAACCTGATAGGACAAACGTAACTGCTCGCCCTTTTCATCGCTGAAAACAAGATCGAACTTTTTGCTCAACGACACTCCTCTGTACACGGACGAAATTACGATTTAGCTTATAATTCTGTGGGCAACGAACTCAATAAATCAATTCTATTGGCGAACTCTCGCGGTGAAAGCAAAGCTTACTCTCCAGAGGAGCTCATGACCCTTCGTATCAACCGATGGAAAGGTTGGACGTGCGCGGCCGGCTTTGACCACATCCAAGTCAGCCCAGATGGAAATGTTAAAGCGGCCGCGTGTTCTGTTCCGTCCTTCGTTGGCAATGTGTACTCAGGGCCGCTGAACTTCGCAAAAACTTGGCTCAAGTGTCCAATCGAATGGTGCATGTGCGGCACCGACATGCGCCTGCGAAAAGTAAAGGATCCGAGTCTGCTTCCGCAGATCGAGGAAGTGCTTCAAAGTGAAGTCACACCAAAGCGGCTTCCAAAGCCGGATGATGCTGAGTGGGTCGGCTCACTTCACTGGGATAAATTTCTTACGCATCCAAAAAGCGTTTCTTGGGATATTTCAAAACGCTGCAACTATGCGTGTAGCTATTGTCATCCGACAATCTCTAACAAGACAGATCCGCTGCGTTCTCGAGAAGAGCTGTTCGAAGCTGCGTTCCGAATTATGCGTGGCTTCGCAAAAGGTAAACGGATCAACTGGATTATCACCGGCGGTGAGCCGACGCTTCATCCTTGCTATCTCGAACTTGTGGAAATGCTTTTCAAAAAACAGCACATCGTGCACACTCAAACGAACGGCAGCCGACTTCCCGCTTATTATGCCGACCTCATTCGATGCAGCAGTATTGGGATCAGCGTGCATCTCGAATTTGCGGAACACCGGAAAATTGTCGAAGTCGCTCGCGCTGTTCTCGAACAAAAAGAAAAAGATCCGCAATCGAGCCTCAATTGGTTCGGCGTGCGAATCATGGTGCCGCCAGGCAAGTACGATAATGCGATGGAGTTAACCGACGAACTCGCGAAACTTCCACTTTTCGAGAAACATGGGCTCGCTTTCATGTCGACTGTGTACGAGCGCGAGGAACGCGATCAGCTGATGAAGTATGACGATACCGAGTTTGCTGGTATTCTCGCCCGATCTTGAACTCGACCTATCACATCCCATCGATCCATGCACCAATCGCTGTATAGCCGACGGGATCAGGTGTGATCGTGAACGCCGCTGGTGGCATGATGGTCGCTGCGAGTCCCGCCGGGCGCAAGTAGAGACGACTCGTCGCTTTATTAGCCGGCGTAATCAGACCTGCGCTTGCAGCAGCCGAAACCAAAATGGCTTCGTTCGCTCCGGCTGTAACCGTTGATCTATGTTTGAAATCGTGGGGACCGGGACCCGTACCGCTGTGACAGTGCGCACAGTTCCCCTGAATGTAACCGATCGCAGTTCTCTGTACTTCAGTTCCCAATATCTGATCGTAATTCATAACTGCGTTCGTCAAAACACCTGCTTGAGAAAGTGCGAGTATGTTCTTCGGAGTATCCGGTTTGGAAAGCTGGAGGTAATTGAAACCGAGAGCACCGTCGCTCGCATTGCGATGACAGGTCACGCACTGGTTTGGCATCGCCACTCTGTAGACTGCCTCGACGGCGCCGGCTTCATAAGGAGTCCGATCGGCTGGCGGTCCACTATAAAAGTTGTTGCCTACCAAGAGGTCTGCTTCCGTTTGGTCCGTGCGCCAGAGGTAAACAGATACACGCCAAGAAGCGAATCCCGGTGCTTCCGTAATTTTTTCGAGCATTCGCGTTTCGATTTTGCGGCCGTTAAGCGAGAAGAGTTTCCAAAGAACGGTGCCTTTTGGAAAAACCCAGGCATCAGGGTCGGCGTTATTCACCGGAGTACTCGGTGGCAAATAAACCCAACGTCGTTTTGCCGAGCCGAAACTAAAGAGTGGGTATTGCGGCGTGTACTCCCAGAAATTCACGCCTGTTATTTCGCTGAAATCTTTGAATCCACTTTGCGAAAGTGTGGTGAACGAATTCTGGGGAATTAAATAAGAAACGACAACGGGAGGAGGTGGGCCACCGGTCGACGTGTTCTTCAGACCGTCTGTTAATACAGTGAAACCAGGCGAACACGCTTGAAAAGATGCGAGGACCGCGAGGGCTGTGATCAAAACACTACCGCTGATAACGTACTGTCTTGAAAACCTCATAGTTTCCCCCACCCATCTGTTCGAAAACGATCCGCCACTGTTCATCTCATCGGCATTTTGGGTCGAGTTCAAGAGCCAGTCGTTTCACTTCGATACAAGTACATGTATCGAAAACGACTGACCTTTTCTCATTTAGGGAAATATAATTGTTTTCAGTTAGCGAACACTATCTTGTTGGAGCCGCCTCATTCGGTTTAGAGACGTCAAAAGGCGCTAAAATTCTCGGGCTCAACCGCTCTACGGCAGCTACACCCTCGACGACCAATTTCCTAAACTCACTCAGATCGATCTTCGTCTCGTCACACAGCATGTTCAGATCAGCGGCCACAGCGCTCAACGAGGCTAATTCTCTGTCGGGATCCTCGCCAATAAACCAAGGCCGCGGATTGGAAACGACAAGTCCCATCACGCTGTTCTGCCCAGCCATAAATCCTGCGAGGAAACAAATTCGACGAGGGTCATACTTTTTACCCAGCAGCACCGCTTCTTCGACCAGCTTAAATGTATGATAAAGATTGAACTTCAACGTTAAAATGCTGTCGAGCAGATGTTCATGCGAAGCAACGTCTGACGACCGCTCATCGATCATCATTTCCACAAGTGACTTGGACGTTTGATAGCTTCCGTCGCCTACTCCAGCTACGCCGAGATACTCGTGAAGAACAAATCCGATTCGAGCTGTAGAAGTCGCACGCTTCATTTGCGCCCAACCGCCTCTGCGGACTTTAATTAAACCGACCGCAGGATAATTTATGGCGTCGACTTCTTGCCCACGCAACACGAGCCGATCTCGAAATACAACGCGTGTGCTGTCGATCGCACCCTTAAGCATGCGCACTGCTTCGCTCTGAACCGATGTCAAAGGTCGGGACTCGAGACGCTTCAATGCGACCCGGGCAAGCCAGGTAAACTCCAGGGCTGAAGCATCGCCGCCGTTTCCAACGCCGTTACCAACTCGGGCTTGGACTGTGACTGGCGCAGCGAAAGCCGTGAAGACAGCGAGTACAAGTGCCAGCGTTATGTTCATCAGTTTTTTCATTTTTTCCCCAGAGTCGTTAGTGGAAAGAGCTGAATCGCTACAGTGTAAACTTCGGTCGGTTGTTTGGTTTCAAGTTCGTCGCAAATTTTTTGATTGAAATCTCGAATCATTTTTTTTGCTTTCGGAAGATTGCGCGGATGAATTGCGATCGTCATAGAAGCGAATTCACGCGATTGCATATCGACCGATTCTAGTTTCTCGGACGCGAGTTTTAAATTTTGCTGGTGGTAATCACGAATGGCACGCGATGGGACTTCAGTCGTTGTCATCAGCGGTTTCGTCGTTTGTCGAAACTGGCCGTCTTTTATCGCAATGAATCCTAAACGCTCGAGACGTTGAAATGCAGCGTGCGCGGTCGAGACGTCGATCGCCAGTTGTTCTGCGATCCATTTCGGTGTCGCCTCGTTGGTGCGAATCTTACCGAGACTAAGTATGGCGAAGTGATGCCAGTCCGAGATAAGTCGAAACTCGTCATCGGACAGAAGATAACGATCTGGCGTTTGATTGACGCTCGCCTGGAGTTTCGGATGTAAGCCACGCAGAAGATCTGACGACTCTTGTTCCGTCAGTTCGAGTTTCTCGATAATTTTCACGGCCTGATTCGTCGTCAGATTTTTTCTGCCGTTGATTAAGCTTGAAAGCTGACCGGGGCTGATATCAAGTTGTTTCGCGAACGAACGTAGCGAGAACCTCGAGTTCTTGCGTTGGCGATCGCTGAGATGCGCAGAGAGAACGGACCGATAATATGGTTCCATGAACTGTTTTCTGATCGAACGACGTTTTGAAAACAACCGTTTTCAAATCGAAAACACTCGGCTGTCTTAATTACTCTATTTCGCAATCGCGAAAAGCCCCTCGCATGTACGAATTTGCTTACGTTTACCCATCTTATCCAATTCAGCGCCGGTCACAAAACCGACTTGTTTAACGGGTCGTGCGGTTTCTGCAAGTGCGTTCGCCGCAGCCGCGTTCGCCATGACTATTTCGGTCTGCCGATTGGATTCCGCCTTAAGGGCGCGGAAGATGGCACGAGCCAAAGTCACTTTTTCTCCGGGGGTGACCAGCGTAACGTCCTCCATTCCGTAATCGGTGATGACGAAGCCAGGCTTGCCTCGACGTTCTAGTTTTAGAAGAAGAATTCCACCAGTGAGTGCGACCTGCTGGGCCGAGCCGCGAATTGTCCCGACGACAAATTGTCGACCGCTACTCTCAATCATATCGGCCATGATATTGTTCTGAATATTCTCAGCGACGTTCTCTACCGGCCCTGGCCTTCCCGGATAATCCCCGATGACATTGATGCTGTGTACTTGGCCTGCCGCATTCGTATAAGTCAGTCGCGCGCCCGTGGTCGTGAAAGTCACATCGACGTTCCCATTCGGATTCACAACGCGATACGAGAGCTCGCCAGTTTCGGGATGAGTCGACTCGTCGAAAAATATCGCGATTCTTTCTGAAGCCGCTTGGGCCACCGCAAACGACAAACTTCCGGCTGTGAAAAGCAGGAGAGAAATAGTTAAGACCTTCAAATTCTTCATGCAAAACCCCTCGACTTCTTATTAAGCGGGTTAAGCCGGAACTCCCAGCGAACTCTGCAGTAGCGCAGAAAAAAGCCTTTTATTCGAACTTTGTGAGTGCATTAATTCACTAGGAATAAGCAACGGTTATGTCCCGCATTAGCCAAGCGCGAACGATGGCTCTTCAAAATTCCAGCACCAAAAAGCCACGTGCCCCATAGCTGTGCTCTTCAGTTCGTTCTCAAACGCAAGAGCCAACCGAAATGCAGGAACAAGAATTGTAACTGTTGAGAATCAGCGGTGACGTGAGTCACCGGTGAATGAAGATTCACTTCTAGCAACGACAACAGAAAGAGGATTGCATGCCACAATACAATAAGAACGATAAAACTGCTTCGCAAACGTCGCCAAAATCTGGAATGGGTGCAGATGTGAAGAAGGATGAAACAATCGCTCAAAAAGTGGGTGATGTGGTTGAACGTGTTGGCGAGAAACTAAAAGACATGGGCGCCGAAAAATTAGGAAGTGCTGTCTACAGTGCCGGCAACAAACTCGAGCACTCCGACAAAAGCGGCAAGCACTAGTAATTTCTAGAGCCCTACTTGGTGAAGGTTTCGACGTCTCTCACGAACGAGAGATTCGAAACCTTTTTTTTTACCAAGCTTCCGCGCGTGCAAGTATCCAAGAATAAAAAATGACCGAATCTGGATCTTCTTTCATCGCAGTCATCTCGTTTTGCATTTCACTGACGATTTCATTCGTCACCCTGCCCGTCTCCAACAAACTGTCAGCGCCGCTCAACAAGAGGCCAACCCAGTAGTCGAGAAATGCTGCGCGCTTTTTTGGAGTACGATTGTCATATTGATGCGTCAGAACCTGCGTGCTGACGTTTTGAAACCCGGCGGCCATTAAGTAGTTCGCCAACTTCCCGCCGACGAATGGATCGCCCTTCAAGGACCACTGATAGTCGTTGAACTCGAGCCAATACTTCAACGTGGCAGGAGAATAGGGATGTACGTAAAACGTGGAATTGAAAACTTCGTTGCAGTAGATAATGCCACCAGATTTGAGCGCTCGTCTCGCTTCACGCAAGACTCCAATTGGATCTTGAACATGCTCAAGCAGCCAACACACGAAGGCCGCATCGAAGGTGTCGTCGGCAAACGGCTGATGAAGCGCATCACCGACTTGCAACTTCACCCGTCCCGTTTGGACTTCGCTCCTTAGAGCTTCCTTCGCACGTTCCACTTGAGCATTCGAGGCATCGACACATTGGATTTGAAGTTGTGGAAATCGCTCGAGCAAAATCTTGGTCTGAGCTCCGACGCCGCTCCCAATCTCGAGCAGATTCTGGCAACCATCGTAGTTGATGTTTGAGAAGATAACTTGCTCGTGAATGCGAGCCTGTTTGAACAAGCGATCCTGCTCGACCTGCGAAAACCCATGTATGTATCCTTTGGCCATGACTTTCTCCTTCGAACGCATTTGAAACGACGATTTTTTTCTCAAAGCCGAACCTGAAAGTGCAACAGTCGAGCCTTTCTTGAGAAAGACTCGCCGATGCGCTAGCTTCGGCCGTTCACGGAAGTCCCTCTTTTTCAAGGAATCCACATGAAATGCATTCGATCAGTCGTCGCCCTAGCTTTTGTATCTGCAGGCGTCTTGTTTGTCAGCCAAGCCGTACAAGCTAACGAAACAATGAATTTTCAAGGCACGACTATCGTTCTTCTGAACGAATCGACGATCGAGGCCCTCGATGCTGAAATTGCTCAAAAGACTTTGCTCGTCGACAAACAGATCGCAGTGAAAGCGTTGCTCGAGACTGATGCCTTCGCAAAAGACGGCTTTTGTGAAACGGCCGTAAAGGTAATCGCGAATGCGTTAAAACCC
>JAYSYF010000365.1:0-3000 GCA_043716655.1 Bdellovibrionales bacterium
GCTTTGATCTCGCGACCGAGGCGGGCGTAAGTCAGTTCCTGATCGCCGATGATATCTAACAATTTTCGTGGAATGACGAGTTCGAGTCCGTCTTCGCGACTTGAGAGGCGAGTCGCTGCGACTCGAGTCTTTTTAACTCCATCACGATCTTCTTGCTGATAATGAACCTGATATTTTTCGCCGCAAACCAAAAGATGTTTGTCAGATGTGTGCGATGGCTCTTCGAGTTTCGCAGCTACTGCAGTGGCTTCAGACTTCAATGTGACTGGAGTCGTTGCAGGAGCACTCACTTTTACTGCAGTCGTAGACAATGTTGTCGGTGTCGTTGCCGCCGCTGCTGCTGCCGGAGCCGCCGCAACTGCTTCACCGGGAGTCCCGAGACCCGCGAGTTCAGTCGATCCGAAATCGATTTGTTCCCACGACATGTTCGCCGCTAAAACTAAAAGCAGCGAAGCCTTGAGAGCCGTTGTTTTTGTGAGTTTCATAAAACCTCCGTCGGACCATTTTTAAAATCTGCCCTTAAAAAAAGGGGCTACACCTCTTCAGTAGTCCAAGACTCGAGCCGTCGATGCCACATCGGGTGGGCCGAGCACTTAAGTCATTGAAAGCACGCGGCTATCCCTGGCAAAGCCTGCGATTTTCAATGATCCCGGCGCGAGTCACGATTGTGGAGGTTCCTGACAGGGGGTATCGGTCACTTCGTTTCGCTGCGGATTTCGCATACTTACAGTGTCCATTTGGCTAACATCCCCCTAAGCGCATTTGCGCGGCCCCTTAAAACGGTGCTAATCCCTAGCTAACGATGCGTATTCGATTTGAGCCGGGAGCTCGGCCGACATCTATATATAGTGGCGAATCTCAGTGGAACGACTGGAGTTGGCAGATGCGCTCGTCATTGAAGAGCGAAGCCGACTTCCGAGGCGCATTCGAGCTGAGTTCCGATGAAGCCGCAGGATTCGCAGGGAGCAAGAAAACCACTGGAGACACCGGCGAGGGTGATCTCAACCTTTTTGAAGTCCGCACGACTCCTTACTATGCAGCGCTGGCTTCAGCGACGGATCCGGCCGATCCGATTCGCCGTATTCTGATGCCTCGACGCCAAGAACTTCACCGCGGCGTGCAGTCTATGTTGGATCCACTCGGCGAGAAACAGAACAGCCGCACCTCGCGAATCGTTCATCGCTATCCCGATCGCGCGCTTTTTTTAATTACCGATTTTTGTTCAGTCTATTGCAGGTACTGCACGAGAAAGCACTTCACCGGTGGTGAAGCGAGTTTTCCGCGAAAAGACGAATACGCTGATGCGCTTGCGTACCTTCGCAAGGCAACAGGAATACGAGAAGTGATTTTAAGCGGAGGTGATCCGCTGACGTTATCGGATGCGATGCTCGAACGCGTGCTCAGCGATCTTCGTTCGATCGATCACATCGAGATCATTCGTATCGGCAGCCGCATGCCCGTGGTTTGCCCGATGCGAGTGACGCCTGAACTTGTCAGCATTCTGAAAAAAGCCAAACCGGTTTACATGATGACTCACTTCAACCATCCACGAGAACTCACGAGCGAAGCGGCGGAAGCGGTCGAAAGATTTGTCGACAACGGTATTCCGGTTTTCAACCAGATGGTGCTGCTCAACGGAGTCAACAATTCGCCCGCGATCATCCAAGCACTCTCGCGCCGACTTTTGTTTTTGCGGGCAAAACCTTATTACATGTTTCAATGCGATCCTTCGTTTGGCACTGACCATTTGCGAACGAGCGTCGAAGAAAGTCTCGAGATTCAAGCAGCGCTTTGGGGAAATCTTTCAGGCCTCGCGATGCCGTCCCTCTCACTCGACATTCCAGATGGTGGAGGGAAGGCGGGCCTCACGCCCGACTTCGAAATTCGTCATGAACGGTCGGGAACTCTCGAGTCCGGCGTTACGCGCGTTTATGAAGGCTGGGACGGAGTAAGATCGGAATATAAAAGTCCGCCGCTTTCGAGTCGCCTCGCTCCAAGCGACGCGAAAGACTACGAAGCAGAATGGCAGATGCTCAAACAAGCCAAAGTTGAAAAGGTCGCCCCACGCGAAGCCCTTTCGCTGTCAGAAATTCACAGTTAAAAACAGCTCAACGCTGGTTCCGTTTTGAGTATATAACGCCGTCATATGCTGAGCTTTGAACGTTCTCGCGCGATTCACGTCGCCGGGATTTTTATTTTGGTGATGTTGCTTTCGTCCGTTGGCGAAGCACGAAACTGCTCATCGCTGTTCACCGCGATTCCAGATGTTTCGATCGCATCGGTTCGTGAAAACATCTCCGCTGAATTTTCATCTATTCCTGACGACGCTCGAAACGGATTCGTCACTGACACCGTTCCGGTAACTGCCGACACGGTCATCCGCGGTTACCAGTTCGGCGTTTTTCCTTGGCGGATGACGCCTGAAGGAAATGGCGTTTGGTTCAATCCGCCCAAACGCGGCATCTTAAGCTTGGATCTGAATATCCGAACATCAGATCGAAAAGATTTGCGACGACTTGAGGCTGCGGTGGAACGAGGGGAACTGCGCGTCAGTTTTGATGAAGCGTTCGAACAAGTCATGCGGGCCTGTGCTACACAGCCGCGTCTTGTTCGAAATCCCGTGACGCTCGAGCTTGATTCCGCGGGCACTTGGATTACCGAAGAAATCATTCAGGGTTACTCGACGCTCGCAAAAAGTGGAAAAGCTCATAGCGTTGAAATCTGGCGTGGTACCGAACTCGTTGGCGGGATGTATGGAGTTCTTCATAACGGAGTCTTCACCGGCGAAAGCATGTTCCACACAATGCCTGATGTCGCAAAGCTCGCGCTCTCTCGAATAGCGCAGCATTTGAAGAGTCGCGGTTTTGAGTGGATGGATACACAAGTCGCAATCCCCGGATCGACAAGTCTTTCCGTCAAATGGGGTGCCGTCGAAATCCCTCGCGAGCTTTTCCAAATTCGCCAGCGTGAAGCACAAGCGCGTGGACTTACCTGGTAGCG
>JAYSYF010000366.1:0-2979 GCA_043716655.1 Bdellovibrionales bacterium
CGAAGATTCGCAGCGCGCAAATGCTGAAAAAAATTTGGGAGCTAAGAAACCTCTCCATGACATGCCTCAGACAGAAAGTGCGCCTGGCACTCGGGCGGGTCAGCGATCAACTGAGAGCAGAAATTCGGGCGGCAATTCCCGCCGGTAAACTTATAATTTACTAATCAAACCGGAGATCGAGCGGCCAAAGGTGCGGCTCGATTCTCCTGTTTTTCTCATTTTTTCTGTCAGAACCACTTAAAACACGACCCTGGTCATTAACCGGCTGCCTCGTCCTTGACGCCCGAACCGATTAATACGAAGGTGGCGCCCGATTGAACAATCAGGAGTGGTGATGAAAGCCGTAACAGAATTCGCAAGCTTCACGTTGAACGCAGCCCTTAAAGCCAAAGCCGCATTAGCAGCAGAAGGTAAGTCGCCTGAAGAAATTCAAGCGGCACTTGGCACCACTTACAAGTATGAAGGCGAGAAGCTTACTTACTTCCTGACGGCACTCGAAGTTGCAGCTGCCAACTCTGAAAACTTGAAGCGCGTTCTCGTCGTTCGCCTCTCTGAAGGTGAAAAAGCGCCCGCGAAAGCGACACAAACCGAAGACATCGCGATTTTCCCAGAAGCTCTCGTTCAGGCGCGTCCAGACAAACCAAAGGATGACGGAAAACGCGGCGGCAAAGGCGGACGTGGCGGCGGCAAAGGCGACACAAAGTCTTCACCATGGGGAATGTCTCCCGAAGAAAAGGCTGCAAAACTCGCGAAGTCTCAAGCGAGCCAACTAGCAATGGCTGCCAAAAAAGCAGCAGCGGCGAAGTAAGAACGATTTTCATTCTCTACGTTTCAACTCGAAAAGATCGACCCCAGGGTCGATCTTTTTTTATGAACAACGCCCGAGGTCTAGGCACTTGGATATCCAAAAGCTACCCGCAACTAGACCAGGTCAAAACGTTAATACACACAGAGTTTGGGGGCGATTGACCGAAGTACGATGCGCCGTCATCCTAGTAGGTAATGCTCGACCTGCGATCTCTGAAATCTGAATTTTCAACGACGACCGGAATCTATCGGGTCTATAGCGAAATACGCTATCAAGAGAATCGCAAAACTTTACTTATCCTAAACAACGGGCAGCTCGAAACAAACTTGAGCGACAATACCCGCGGCGTCTCGGCGCGATCATTCACCGGCGGGTACTGGGGCTTTTCTTCCTACTCAAATCCCTCAAAAGATTCTGCGATTTCAACGTTACGAGAATCCACCCGCAACGCAAAGTTCTTGGCCGGCCGTTCGCAAAAGAGTGATGCAACAATAGCGTTCAGCCAATTGGGAAAGTTCGACCAAAGTTACGCAAGCGGCAAGTCGCCAGTTCCGGTTTCGATCTGGCTCGAGATGCTCAAGTATCTTGATGCGATGATCGTAAGAAAATATCCCGATTTAATTTCTCGTCAGTTGCGATTGCATTCTCTCGACATCGAAAAACATCTTCTGACTTCGGACGGGCAAGAAATTCACACGATGATTCCGCGTGCGCACTTCACTGTTTCGATGACGAAATCATCGAAGAGCGGTCCGATACATTTTCAAGATACCCGTGGCGGACTCGGTCAACTGCAGGACCATTTCCTTGTGCTGCCGGAAACTTTCGAGACGTGGATCGATGAAATCTATCAGATGACAAAACGAAAAGCTGAAGGCGTCGTTGCGAAAGCTGGTGTAAAGGATGTCATCCTGGCGAACGATCTTGCCGGAATCGTGATGCATGAATCTGTGGGCCACGCAGCCGAAGCAGATCTTGTGTTAGCTGGATCTGTCGCCGCAGATCAAGTCGAGCGACTCGTCGGCAGTAACCTGATTACGTTCGTCGATTTTGCGAACACATATAAAGGTACTCCCTGCCCGCAGCCGGTTCATGTCGACGATGAAGGTATCGAAGCTGAAGATACCGTCATCATCCAATCGGGAATCTTGAAAACTTACATGAACAATCGCGAGACCGCGGTAAGGTTCGAGCAAAAACCGACGGGACACGCGCGCGCGTTCACCTATGCGGATGAACCACTGATACGCATGCGCAATACAGCCGTTCTTCCTGGCAAGTCATCGATCGAAGAAATGATCAGCTCGATCGAAGATGGCTATTACTTGATGAAAGCGGGAAAAGGTCAGGCAGATACGAGCGGAGAATTCATGTTCGCTGTAGGCACTGGCTTCGAGATTAAAAACGGAAAACTTGGAAAAGTACTTCGCGACACTTCAATCTCGGGACTTGCCTTCGACATGCTTCAATCTGTCTCGATGGTCTCGAACGATTTCAAATGGGACACGTCAGGCTACTACTGCACTAAAAAACAGATGATGCCTGTCGGAGTCGGAAGCCCGGCTCTAAAATGCCGCTTACGTGTGGGCGGAAAATAGTGGACCACCTGAATTTCGAATTCCTAAAAAAATTGATGGGAAGAATGCTGACCGCCGGTTTCGACCAGGCCGAAGTTCTTTGCGTCAATGAACACATGACCGAGATGCAAGTCGACTTCAGCGACTTTTCGCTTCTTCGCAACACTGATACTGATCAACTTACTTTGCGCGGAATAAAAGAAGAGCGCTACGCAACGGTCATGATCAATCAAGTGGATGACAACAGTTTGCAAACTGCTGTCGCACAGCTCGTAGAAGCCGCACAGGCGGCTCCGAAAGATCCCGCGCGTGCGTTTGCTCCTCCGCAACTGGTGCCAATGAACGAAATGGGTCCACTGGAACCCATGTACTACCAAATGCACGAGCGCGTTTCCCAGTTTTTGAAAGCGGTCAGCGACAAGCATCCGGAATGCATGTTGAAGCAATCTCTGCTTCGTTACATCCGCACACGCACCATGCGAGTGAACACCGCAGGACTCGAAACAGATTCGACCGAGGGATACTACAATCATGGTGTCCGCTTCTTGTCGAAACGAAATGGCAAAACCAGTTCGATCAACTATAGCGGCGCGT
>JAYSYF010000367.1:0-2976 GCA_043716655.1 Bdellovibrionales bacterium
GTGGCATGCAGCAAGCGTGAACGATCCTGCTTGAAGCGCAGCTGGCGCTTCAAATGTTGCGTGAACATTTTCTGTTCGATACCGCGAGTGACTCCGCGAATGACGACGCCGGTTCGGCCCGCATTGTCACCCGTCATGTGCCGATGAATCGACTCGGACATAATCCAGTCGAGTTCTTGGCAGAAGAACGGCTCCCACGTGATCTGGTTCGGAATTTGGAAATCTGATTTCCATCCGTGTTGCGCGCCTTCAGGTGAAAGCGTGACACCTGCCGGAGTTCCCACGCAGATGAAACTCGATTTCCAATACAGATTATAGAAAAACTGGTCATGAGCGCGTTTGATGAAGAAGTCGTAGACCGTCATCATTGGAAGAATCGGAATTCCCAAGAATTCGCGCATTTTTCCATAGCTACCAACGCAGGACATGACGTTGCTCTCGGCAATTTCGAAACGGATGAATCGATCCGAATTTTCTTCGCCAGGAACGAGATCAGGAAGTTTGCGATCTTTCACGCCGAGTTCTGTTTCGATGTCGGTCGTAACTGCAGCTCCGAAGATTTTTCCATCCATTGCCGGATTCAAATTCGTCGAAGTTCCTACGTCCGGAGCCATCGTGACCAACAGTTCCGCTGGAACACGCCATGGCAATTCTTCGGCCGGAAGCGGTTTCGCCGCGGCCGCAGCTTTTCCGCCCTTGTCAGCCGAATTCGCATCAGTCGCGGTGGATTCGAGAGGAGCATTCGCGATTCGCGTGAGTTTTGCGGTGAGCTGACCCAGCATCCATTGTGTGTGTGGGTACTGCGCCATCTTGAGCGAAATGCCCATCGCAACTGGAATCTCGCCGTTCTTTTTCATGCGGTCTTGAAAACTTGCCCAGTTTTGATCGCGCATTTTAAATTGCGTCTTGATGTCTGAGTAGAGTTCTTCACCGCGAGTGGTGAGATATTTCCCTTCCTCAGTCTTCGCATCGAAGCCTTCGAAGTATCGGCCGGCAGCTAAAGTTCCGCCTTTATCGAAACTCAAGCTCTGTGCTTTTCGCAAAGCATCGACTTCGTCTTGATCGGGCAGAGAAGAGTGGTTGCCTGAGGCTGCTGCACTCTCGAGGCCCCAGCCTTTCAGAGTGTGCGCGATGATCATTGTCGGCTTTCGCGGATTTTCTTTCGATTGAAGCATCGCTTTTGCCATCATGATGATGTCGTGTCCGCCGAGATCGCGAAGTCCCAGGAAAAGTTCCTGATCAGTGATGCTGCTCAGGAAGTTTTTCAGCTGCGTGTGCGATTTCATCAGACCCTGGCGCAGCGACGCGATGTCTTGCACAAGTAGCAGCGACTGAAGTTCGTAATCCTGCAGTTCTTCTTCGAGGAATTTTTTGAACACCTCGCCGCCGGGACGTTTGAAAAGTTCCGTGCGTTTGTGACCGTGCTGAATCTGAATGACGTCCCAACCGTTCGCAAGCAGCGTTCGCTCGATACGTTTGTCGTCAGTTCCGTTCATGATTTCTTTGTTCGTGATGCGATGGCCGTCGAGGGACTGTCGGTTGTAATCGACAATCCAAGTGACGTTTCCGAGTTCGCGCTCGGCGAATTCAGGAATCGCTTCGTGCAGCGAACCTTCGCGGAATTCGGAGTCGCCCATGATCGCCCAGAAGTGTGCGTCTGGAACGTCATAGCCGTGATCTTTCGCGAAACGATAGGCGTGCGCGAGGTATCCGACGTTAACTGGCGGAATACCTACGGTGCCCGATGGTAAAAATCCGTGGTGATCCGAATCGTAAGCTGAGTGATACGACTGAAATACCTGTTCGCCGTCTTTTGGAAATTTACGAAGACCTTCCATCGCCTGATCCATCTCGGCTTGCGAGAGGCGCGAAAGATCTTGCCCCAAGAAATCGATTGGCGAACCGTGATGATCGCCATTCTTCAACATCAGCTTGAGCAGATAGTTGTAAGAATGATCGACCGGAGCTGCGTGCGGTTTGTTCGCGATGTAGTCGAAGCCGGATTTAACGAGCAGGTGAAGGGCTCCAGTGATATGGAGAGAACTTGCGCAAGCGGCAGGGTGACCTCCTACCTTTGGATCGCCTTTGTCTTTTTCGCGATTGTTCGCGAGCCAGATCATCTGCGTTGTTAAGTAATGCGCTCGACCGCAAATGCGGTCCAAAACTTCTTTAGGCGCGCGGATCGGTGACTTTGCAGTCGCGGATTCGCGGGCAGAAGATTTTGTAGACACGGCTTCCTCCCGGATTGAGCTTTCGCTCAGTTTAAGTTCGAGCAAAAGGTCTAGCAGGGTCGTATCCAGCTCACAACACGGCCCCTCGGGGACTTAAACCCCGCATCATTTCGTCCTATGATATTAGCGTCTTAGTTAAGCAGCTGCCAGATTTCCCCGAGCAGGGGAATCAAAGCTGGTGTCTCGTCTGGTTTACGTTCTCGTGGCTATGTGATTTGTGGCCACTTTGTGGCGGAGAGAAGGACTTTCGTCGCCTCGACGCTTGCCGCAAATATGCAGTGCCTTCGCTATTTGGATTCGATCATGACACCCACGCCAAGTGGGAAACTGATTAGATTTATCTGCGAAGTTTGTTCGCGCGCGCTCCACCACTGATCAACAGCAGTCGAAACCCCTGAGAAACCCGGATCAAAAGCGGCGTCGATTTCTTGATAGCCAGAATCTTTATCACCGTACGAACTGTCGTCGCCCTTGCTTGGAAAATTGTAAACCCGTGTGAGTGGCTTTAAATGTTCGGCTTGAAATCGCGATTCGCCAGATCGACTTGCGGACGCAATCGCCGCGAATTTCTTAAAGGAGAAAATGGTGAGTTCGGGATCGACGACATGAAGCCTAGTTGCTGTTTTTCCGGAATCCCAATTCATCAGGATGAGTCGATATTTGCTGATATCGTATTCGTCGGCCGTGGTTTTTGCGTAAACGAAGGGGATCACGTTGTTTGGCAGCTGGATACGAGAACGTTTTC
>JAYSYF010000368.1:0-9078 GCA_043716655.1 Bdellovibrionales bacterium
GTGCGGCCCGAGCGGCTCGCCACTCGGGCCGCACACCGGACTTTGGCCGAGCAACTCGCTTAGAGTTTGATTTCGATTTTCGAGGCTGGGTCGACCGTCGTCGCTGTCTGGCCTGAAGTGGTCTTGGGCAGCACTTCGATTTCTGCTGTAACGCGGAATTTGTGTTCTTCAACGAAGCGCGAGGCTTCTTTTACGAAATCAATTTTTGAGATGATGGTGATGACTTCGCGACTTACTTTGTTCATCAACTCCTCTTTCGAGCGTGAGGCGCCTTGAAGAAGTAAGTTGAGAGTTTCCTTCGGCAAATGCATGTCGGTGACGAGTCGTCGAATGCTCTCTTCCGTCATAAAAGCCGCCGACACACCTGTCGCCAATAACTTCTTGATCGTGTCGCCCATTTTCGATCCGGTACCGGTGGCGCCTGTTCCGAGGTCGTCCCACGCAGGTTCACTCTTGTCGGCTTTTTTTGCTTTGTCTTCGCTATCCATAAATTCCGACCTTACTTACCGTAAACGGTTTTGATTCGTTTGTGATATGCCGACATCATTGCGGGCAAGTTCACATTCAAGAGTGTAGTCGCAACTGGGCCTGGAACAAAAATCTTAAATGTCGCTTCAACATCGTATGTACAGCTGCATTTTCCACCAGGTGCTTCTGCGATGTTCCAGCTACCCTTCATCGTTTTAAACGCATCTCCCTGAATATATTCCCAGGCGACAAGCGAAGGAGCCGTCTCTTTCGTGCGAAGTTGATAGTTCATCGCTTTTACAACTTGCACTTTGTACTCGACGACTTTCGAGTCGCCTTCAGTTTTCAAAATTTTGCACGACTTCACTTCGTTCAAAAACTCTGGGTACTTTTCGTAGTCGGCCGCAATGTTAAAAAATTCTTGAGGAGTACAATTGAACGTTTCTACCTGATGAGCCGTTGCCATGAGCCTTACCTACTTCTTCTTAAAGAGGGCTTCCGCTGCCGCTCGTTGTTTATCTCTTTCCGAAATTCCGCCACTCGCGGTCCCGATCTCAAAAAAATCGCAGAAATTTGATCGATCTTTTTCTTGTACACGATCCGCTTGCGGCTCGCGACATTCGTTATAAACCTTTGCATCATAGTGTTTGCAGTTGCGACACACATGCGAATCCGAATGACACTTTTCACATTCATCGCGACGGCCGGGTACACCCGAATACTCCGTCTCATGACTGCATTTAAAACAAATAAGCTTAGCCACGCTTTTTGACGACGCCGTCCGGTTTTGTTTCGAGACAATGATCTGCTTCAATCGTACGAACGGTACCAGTTGCCGATCGCATAACAATCGAATGCGTCGAAGCTCGCCCGCCCGGCAGGTATCTTACACCTTTCAACAACGGTCCGGTTGTAACTCCGGTCGCAACGAACATCACGTTGCCCTTGCAAAGATCTTGAAGACGAAGCGCTTGATCGAGGTTCTTCATTCCCATTTTATCGGCGCGTTTGCGTTCGTCGTCCGAGCGAAATTTTAATTTGCCCTGAAAGTCGCCGCCCATACATTTGAGAGCCGCTGCGGAAATGACTCCTTCGGGAGCACCGCCAACGCCGATTAACAAATCGATTCCCGATTCGGGTTGTCCAGTTGCGACTGCTGCCGAGACGTCTCCGTCGCCGATCAGCTGAATACGCGCGCCAGTTTTACGAACCATCGCAATCAAAGCTTCGTGCCGAGGACGCTGCAGAATCACAACGGTGACGTCAGAAATATCTTTGCCGAGCGCTTTTGCAACGCTTCGAATATTCACGTCCGCAGGCGCATCGATGTCGATGGCTCCGAGCGCGCCTGGGCCGCAGGCAATTTTATCCATGTAGGTGTCTGGTGCGTGAAGAAAATTTCCGCGTTCTGCAACCGCGATGACAGAAGTCGCTCCGACTCCGCCCGTTGCACAAATGGTCGTACCTTCCAAGGGATCAAGTGCGATGTCTACCGCCGGAACGTCGTCCGACTCGATGCCAACTTTTTCGCCGATGTAAAGCATCGGAGCTTCGTCGCGTTCTCCCTCGCCGATCACAACTGTTCCGTTGATTCGAACGCTGTTGAACGCGCGTCTCATCGCATCGACGGCGGCTTGATCGGCAGCCTTCTCATCACCTCGGCCCATCCATCTTGCACTCGCAAGCGCGGCTGCTTCGGTAATACGCACGAATTCGAGTGCTAAATTGCGATCCATCTATCCACCTTCTGAGGTACTTCTGGGGCCAAGCCTGTAGGGCCTCGTCATATCACGATAGGCCTCTAGTTCAAGTCAGAAGCTGACGGCGGCCAAAGCTCGCCCCAAGGCAGCTGCCGTAGAGGCTCACGCATATCGACGGGAAAGCGGGTCGGAACAAGGCGGGCTGCAACCAATGGTACGAGATCCGTTTCGCCACGAGCGACAAATTCTTTGATTCGATCCAGCCACAACGCATAACGGATTTCCAGGCGCGCCCCATTGAGGCGTCCCTCAAGGCAAACGAGAAGTTCGTCGTCGAAACGAGCAGAGCGCAAAAATTCGACATTGAGCCTCGTGACGCCGAGCACGTGTGTACCCTCGGGAATGTGAAACTTCATAAGCCCAAGTTCGCGCATCCAAGCGACGCGAGCGACTTCCATAAAGCGAACGTAATTTGAATGATGCACAACACCCATTGCATCGGTGTCATAAAAAGCAACGCGGTAGCGATGGAGATACATGGCTTAGGCTCAGCTGCCCGGCTGAAGTGTGTCAGCCGCTTCTGTCAGCAGTTTCACAACTCCTGAAATTGCGTCGCCGCCGTTTCTTACTTGAAGCGCGACATCGAGGGCAAACAGAACGGAGTCTCTTAAGTCGATAGACGCACCCGCGTGTGACGGAGCAGGTGCATTGTGGCGAACGAAACGAATTCCGCTGCCGTGGCCGACCGCTGGCGCGAGCGTGAACTGTTCGTCACCCAATTGAATGATGGCGCGATCGAGTCGTGTGCCGTTCATCCAAAGAAAAAAGTTAGTGTCTCGCGGTCCGCAGAACCAGAGCGAAAAAGTTTCGCCGGGCGAGAAGAAAGAGCGATCAACTTGGCGCATGTTGAGCCCAATCATCTTCGGATCTAAAAACCGATCGATCGTCAGCCGACCGTCGGTTGGAACGTCGACGAATTCGAACGCGAGAACTTTGTCCGAATGTCGCGCGAGCGTCAGCTGAACCGAAAAAGGTTCGAGCAAACCACAATTGAGAACCATCGGTTCTGGCTTCGTTGCATCTGGCAATTGTGATTCGGAAATTGCACCGCGTTCAATCGCAACACCGGTGTGACTGAGATCGACGACTGCAAACGGTTTACCGCGATACAGTGCCGATGCACTTGCGATTTCTTGCTGAATGCCTTCGCCACCCGTCAGCAAAAGGGCACGCTTGTAACGTCGTGGCTCGAGGTTCAATTTCAAGGGTGGAGCTGCGGCGGCTTTGTGGTTTTCTCCACCGGCACTCGACCTAAGTCCGGTCTCGAGTTCGTCGAGCGACGGCACTTTCGTGTCGTCAGTTTCGCCCGACACACCTATCGACTTCAAGATTGCCGTCGTCACTTTTCGCAAGCTGCTCGCTATTCCCGCCATGAAGTCGATTGCACCTTTGCGGTGCCCCTTCCGTCAACCATGCATCGCTTCTTTTTCCTTTGATTCCGGGGCCCCTCGTCTCACTAGAATACGGTATGACATCTTTTGATTCACTTCAGCACTCGCGACCAAGATTAAAACCAGGGCAAATCTTCGGATCGCTCGTTTCTACTGACGACTCTTCATTCTTGTATGAACTCAGCGATGGCAGCAAACAAGTTTCACTGCCATCAGAAGCGACGAAAATTCTTCCGATGCTCGATGGCTCTCGCACCATTCCTGACATTTTAGAAGAACTGCATCGCACCTATGGACGCGTTCCCTTCAAAACTTTTTTCTCGACGGTTCAAAAACTTCAAACTCAAGGTTGTCTTGATGGCGCCGAACTGCTGGCGACGCCCGATGTGCAGAAACGCGTCGAGATGTTCGAGCGCGAACAACTGTGGCTGACGCGACCGATTTTTTCCTATCGACTGAGCGCCGGAAAGATTATGGGCGAGCCGTCCGTTCTCGCATTTGTCCTTTTTGCGCTGGGCACGCTCGTCGTAACACTTTCGTTCATGTTCGGAGCCATTGCTCTCGGCCTTGTGACCGTCCCCTCGTCATTTCTGCGCATCCAAGAAAGTTACATTCTCGGACTTATCTTTTTCTTCGCGGCGGCATCGGTTTTAATCACAGCAAAAACTTTGATTAAGACAATACTCTCACTTCTGCTGACCGGAGCGCGAAGCAGTCTGACCCTCGAACTCGGACTTTTTTCCCTCGCAGTCCGAAGTCACGACGACAAGATTTATATGGCCGGCGGTCGTGCGTTGGGAACCCTCGCGTTTGTTGCGATCGCATCTTCTTACTTCTTTGTATTTGCTGTCGCTTCGGCCGTCGCACCACACTGGGCTCGCCTCGATGACCTCTTTTGGGTTTCCGCAATTCTTGCGGTGATCGATCTCAACCCATTTCGTAAATCGGATTTATCGAGCTTCTTCAACATCGTTTACAATCAACGGTCGGCGGCGGAACTCCTTCCCTATTTGAAAAATCGCGGACTTGTCTCGCTCAAAGGCAGCGCGATCGCCGACACTGCCGTTTACACGGCTTACTCGACGCTCGCCATCCTATGGACAATGGTTGCGTACAATCTCTTGCTCGCACTGATCACGCGAAACGATTCGCTCCTTGTATCGACGCTGATTCGAACTATGCGCGAAGGTCCTGCCGCCGAATTCCTTGCAGCATTTATTCTCGGATTCTCTCTCGCCGCCTCATTCATTTATCTGTTGGTCGATCTTTTCAAAACGTTTGTCGGAAACTTCCTGCATCCGCTTCGAACAAATCGACTGGTCAAACGCGCGCTAAGGCACACGTCGACCGATGTTCTGGATAACGTTCAAGGCCTCGCACCGTCGATTGGCAAAATTCCGCTCTTCACCGGACTGCATCCCGACGCGATTATGTTTCTGCTCGGCAAAGGCCAGCCGCGGAAGGCTTCGAATGGAACGCACCTCATCGTGCAAGGAACGCAGAGCGACGAACTATTCATTCTCATCGAAGGAGAAGTCGCCGTTCGAAAAACACACGCGACCGGTGCCACACAAGAAATTACCCGGCTTCAAGCACCGACTGTATTCGGGGAAAACACGCTGCTCGCAAACGCCGTGAGATCCGCCGATGTCGTCACCACGAAAGATTGTCGGGTCGTTGCGATCTCGCGCAAAACAATCGACGAGTTCGTCCACCACCCAACACTGAAGACCGAGGCAGAGACGTTGTTAGATCGCTTGGTACTTGGCCAATACGTGGCAAGCAGCGAGCTCTTCAAGGAAGCGCCGAGCGAAGTCGTGAGCCTCTTCTTGAATGAAGGCGAAGTGATCTCAATCGCGACAGGACGGCACGTTATCGAACAAGGTCGAACCGACAAAGACTTTTATCTCTTGATTCGCGGATCAGTCGACGTGATTCGCGATGGAGAAATCAAAGCGCATCTGCAACAAGGCGACTTCTTTGGCGAGATGGCGTTGATCCTGAACTCGCCGAGGTCTGCGACGATTATGACTCGCGAGCCCTGTCGTTTATTAAAACTAACGTCGCGACAATTTTGGAACGTACTCTCGCAACACGCATCGATCGCGCTTTACCTCGAAACAGTTTCTGAAAATAGAATCGGAGATTTATAATGCTGACCGCGCTTGCAAAGCTACTTCCGATAATGACTGTCGTCGGCGGCGCTGCCGCCTCGAGCCCCAACGTAAAAGCGCAGATCGCAAAAGTCATGGAGACTACAAAAGTCGTTGCGACCCAACAAGAGGTCAGCGATATCGCGAAAATGATCTACCTCGATACGATCGATCGAACTCACCCAAAGCCCGAGGAGTTAACGACCTACCTGCGTACGAACATGCGAAGCGCCAACGGCACTAAGCGCGACAATTCAACCGATCAGTGGGGTCAGCCCTACAAACTCGCGTACAACAGGCCTCGGCGCGAACTCTCTGTGACGAGCGCAGGGCCCGACACCGAGTTCGAAACCGCCGACGACATTCGCGGCAGCTATCCGATCGACAATCTCTAGAATTCTTTTCGGGGCTTAGTGCTTTTTGACTTCAACGTCTTTTAGCTTCGCAAATGGCGACTTGTTTTCGTCTGCCTTCGAGAACTCGGCTTCGAGCTCTTTGCGTTTTTGCGTCGCTTCTTCAAGATGTTCACAGTCCGGGTCACCGCATGCGGGATAAAGCGGTTCAGAGATTGCGACGAGTTCGTGAACGAATTCTGCGGCGTCAAAAAAACCGTCTTTGAACGTTGTCGAAGAACCGGTCTCGTTCAAAAAATTCACCGACTGATTCCCGTGCACGTGATGTGTCTCGCGATCGATCTCAGGTGCTTCGATCATGATTTCTTTGAACGCTTTGTTCAGCGGAAGATTTAAATCCCATCCGCACAACGAGCAGATTTCAGCGAGGCTCGTGACGATCTTCCCTTCCATCTCGTAAGCATTCCCGAGCGGACGAATCGTCAGTTCAACTTTGTACGGCGCCTTCTCGAGAACGTCTTTGAGCGCGCGATTAAGCTCGCCGGTTTCGCGGGTGAAAGAGAAATGGCGGCCATCTTCGGGAATTTCTGAAAGGCGGATTTTCATAAGGAGAGAACCGTAAGTTCGGCCGTCCTAAGAGTCAACAACCTGTGGGGAAAGCACTTTTAACAGGGTAAAAAAAAACCGCAGCCGGTGGTGTTATTACCCTCGGCCACGGTTCAATTAGACCACCGTTACTAAAGCGACGCTGGAAGGTTTTAACCTAGCAGCCACACTCCAGAACAGCGGTCCAACGTTTATGACTTATGATCATTGGCACCACCTCCTTTTCAGGCTCATACACCTACGACCAGTGTTACTGGTCGAGCCCCTCGAGCGCAAGCTCCGAGCGGCTCTCCTGCCGAAGTATAAATTTATGGGAACTCTAAAATTTTTCGTTGGCCATAAGTCGTGACAGCCTCCAAGGCCCAGACCAGACCGATTCTCGACTCCGTTTTGTTTCAAAATCATCCGAAACTAAGTTTAGCCATCTGAACGCGCCGCCTTTTGTTCGGCGATTTCTTTAGGAGCCTCACTGTGGGTCGTATTCCAGTTTCTTCGTTACCGCCTTCAGCTCAATTAACAGACGCACAACTCGAAAAGTTTTGTCAGTCCGGAGCCGAAGCCGACGCGTTTCTCGCACGTGGAGATTATCGCGCAGCTCTGAAAGTTTATTCGGACATCTATGCTGGCGTCGAAAAATCCGGTCAGCTCGATTCTTACCTCTTAGCGAAAGTGACTCTCGGAACCCTTCGCTGCCATGTGAAACTCGCGGACTTTCAACAAGCCGTTGAAATCTGGAATGCACACATGGACGAATCACTTTACGGAATTGGCGTTTATGCTCTTGAAAACGCGCAAACAAAAATTGAAGACCTTCTTGCTTACGACATGCTCTGTGCTTTTTTGCACACGATGGTCGATGGCGATAAAGCGGCGAGTGCCAAAGCTGTGAATCTCTATCTCTCGCGCGTGTGTGAACATGCCCTCGAGAGTGGCGAGAGTGCACTGATGGTACAAGCGCTCGCAAACTGGAAAGCTCACCTCAAAGAAATATACGGCGGTGCATTTCCGCAAGAGATCGCAAAGTCGCTGATCGAGTTCGAACGAAAGTTCGGCGAAGTGGTGAAACCGCGTCCGATCGATTTCCCAATGCCGAGCGCTTGGGAACGACCAACAACGTTCCGCGAGACTTCGACAGTCATTTCAAAGCGCGCCCTTCAGGCCCGCGCCAAGAAAAAGAACATCTAGATTTTCCAAACGTACTTTTTCAAATCCCACTGAATACGGCCGCGCACCGCAAGGTGGGAAAGTGGCCGATTAACGGGTTTGATGTCGCCGTGTGCATGAAATTCAATTTCTCGTCGAGACCTGCTTGGTGCCAAGGGAACAAGAGACTCGTTTCATATTTTTCGGCCGAATTATTATAGACGGAACTCAAGACGACATCGAACTCACTCACAGGACCCTGTTTCGCGAGAGTGAATAGCTTCAGTCCAGCAACTGAGCGAACCAACAGTTCCTCGGGGTCGCTGGCATACAACGGCTCGATCTGTTTCCAGTGCCGAGCAAGCTGCTCTCGCCTCACCTCAGGCAATCGATTCGAAAAGTTTCTGATGGCCACAGTCGTGATTTTACCTCTGCTGTCGCGTATCGTGGCTTCGCGCGACTGCCATCCATGATAATTCCGACAGCATCCTTCGGCGCCAAGTCTGTCGCTGCACGAGCTGGCAGGGATACGGCTTCAAGGAGGGCCTCTTGCAGCCGAGCCGTCACTCGACTGAACACCGTTCAGTGCTGCAATTCTGCTTCGAAACGTGGCGCTAGAGTTGCGCTGGCGAAATTGCTTTAGGTGCGACTTCAAAGTGAGTCCGCATTTTCAAAGCGACTTTTTGGATCAAAACCTCGAGCGCAAACCCTACCAAGATTCTAGGAATCGGAATCTCGCGCGCTTCATGACGGACACGAAGACTCGCTTCTGTTTGTGCCGCTGGAAGTTCCCGAAACGCCATTACACCTTCGAGCCCAACGAAGTGTCCTTCGATCACTTTGAACTGAATTTCGCGAACCGGCGGCAATGTTGGTTCGACACGAACAAGCATGCGAGCTTGATAGCCGAGCGCCTCGCAAATGACGAAAACTCGGTTTGTTTTCGGTTCGTATTTTACAATCTGAAATACATCGCTGATTTCTTTCAGCCGATCGAACTGCTTGGCGAGACTGAAAACAGTTTCAGCGTCACGGCGAACGTGCCCCACACCGTTGATCGTGAAGAGGTCCGCCGATTTATCGACTGTGCCCCGCTCAGTCCGAACCGAAACAAGAATCGCACGCTCTTCACGAAGACGAACCTCCAGTTTCGGCTTGCCCTCCCAGAACGGTTTTGTCGTGAACGGCGAACCAGCCGAGCCTG
>JAYSYF010000369.1:0-9057 GCA_043716655.1 Bdellovibrionales bacterium
GACCGTGCAGTTGAATTCTCAACTCAATCAAGCGCATCTCGAGGTGAACGCCAAAGTATCGAATCTCATCATCGATCTTCCGCCGTTGCGACCCCTCGATGGGTTACCGCGAATCGCGAGCGATTCGCGTTTCATAAAAGAACCGCCGAAAAAGCTCAGCACTCCGAAATTTAAATTCTCGTTCAATTTTCAAATCGAAACTTTAGCCGCCGACGCGATCCAGTTGAAGTCGCCTTACTTCGGTCCTTACCTTCCAGTGAATCTGAAAATTCATGCGGGCGCCGGAGGCGAAAACACCGGCTTTATTAGCATTCAGCCATTTGATATCACCTATCTGCGACGAACCGTTCACGTCGAGAATCTGACCTTGAGTCTCGACGGCGACGAAAAATCTCCGCTGCCAATCAAGGGGCGCTTCAGCGTTAAACAAACCGATTACATGATTTACATCGACGTCGAAGGGAATACGAAAAACCCGAAAGTCTTATTCTCGAGTGATCCCTACTTGCCGAAAGACGAAATTATTTCGGTTTTGCTCTATGATCGCACGAGTGACCAGTTGCAAGCCGGAGACGCAGAAACAAAGGGAGGCGTACAAGCCGCAATCGCAGACCGCGCGATTGGACTCTTTGGACTTTGGGCGTTCGCATCTACGCCTATCAAAAGCTTCTCGTACAATCCCGTGACGAAAGTTTACAGCGCGTCGATCGCCGTATCCGACGATGTCACTGCTGGAATCGGAACCAGCTGGGAATCGGCAGCTCACCTTGAGCTTCGAAAACGCGTTTCGAAACGCTGGAGTTTAACCGCAGCGTGGACGCCCGCGACCCAAGAGGATCGTGGCGTCACTAAACTTGTCCTCCAATGGGAACGGCGATTTTGATCGTGAAACTCTTGGCACAATAAGGTTGGGGTTCTCATCAAGGTTTCATCTCGTTCCCCTTTTCACAAAGTTTATAGACGTGGCTACCGCTGAGCTTGCTTCCATGGGACATGTGCTTCCCTATGTTGAAGCACTTGTCCGCTGGCGCTGATCATGTGGACCAGCCTCATTATTTCGCCTAACTTCGCGTTGGCACATTCAGCCGCTGAACCTATTTGGGCTATGGATGCGACTGAACTCGCAGTGTCCACAATCGAGTGATCCTCGAGTCGCTGAACCTTGAATCCGCATCCGCAAAACTCTATGTTTTTTGTGAAGCAGGATGCGACCACTCACTCTTCAAAGATCTAGCTGGCGACGCACATCGCAAAGAGGCTGTGCAAGCGGTGCGCGGTTTGTGGCCAAAAATTGTCGGATCGTTCGCCTTGCTTTGGCGAGATATTCCAATCGCGGCTTGGAAACGTCTGATTCATTCTTCTCGGTATTTGCGTTCCTTACTTGGCTCCGCTCGCCATCAAGCCAAAGCCTACGGTGGCGCAAACTATTTCTGGTCCGTTGCAATCGCGGCTGCGGTCGCTTCTTTTTCGCGAGACATCAAAACTCTATTCCTCTTCGAAAAAAATGGAACGACGCTTTTTAAACGAGTTGCGCAGGCATTCAGTGGTTATCGCTCGCTTCAATCGACCCAACGCCTGGAAAAACGGATTTTGTTTCGAACACTTGCCGGCGATGACGGCTTTGAAAAGCTCAGCAAGCGGACGCACACTCGGGCTTGCTCGAAAAATGGTTAGAGAGCCCCTCGGCGAGACAAGCCGTCGCAGCCGTCGATGTGAGTCAGCAAATCGACATCAACCGAGGTGATGCGATTGCAGCACAATGGCTGCGAAGCCAAGTGACAGAATGGTTAACACTCGCGTTTGAAGCATCCGAATCGAGCTTCGCCCTGAAGAGTTTCAAACCTCGGCTTGCTCAGCTGCAACTGAATTTGGACCGGTCAATTCGTGCCGGGACTCCCGAGCGAAGCTGTCGCATGCTCTTTTCAGGAAACTAGCCTTGGACGTTTTCCGAGTTACTTTACATCCGGCTGTCATAGATAATTGGCTATGGATCCAAATGATTTAGCTGGCCTTGATTTGAATATTTCTACTTCGGGAATCGTCTCGAGTATTTTGTTTGGCTGCATCGGAATGTGGATGATCGGTCGAGCAAGAAAAAAGTCGGATATGCGTCTCGTGGCTATTTCTTTCGCGCTCATGTTCTATCCGTATTTCACCCGCGGCCCCTTTCAAGACTGGGGTGCCGGTATTGCGCTCTGCGCGCTCGCTTATCATCTCTGGTAATTACGTGTTAGCAATGGTCCGTGATAAAAGCGCGCGGCCTCGTAAAAAGCTTCGGTGAATTCAAGGCCGTCGACAGTATCGATCTTGAAATTCGTCGGGGCGAATGTTTTGGACTGCTCGGCCCCAACGGCGCCGGAAAATCAACATTCATTGGAATGACCTACGGAAGCGTAATACGCACGTCGGGCACGCTTTCTGTTTTTGGATTGGACCCTTCAAAACAAAGTCGTGAAATCAAAAAGCGCCTCGGAGTCGTCACGCAAGACAATGCTCTCGATGAAAGTCTCACTGTCTTTGAAAACATGGCGATTTATTGCGCCTTCATAGGCGTTCCACGCCATGACCGTCGCGGGCGCATTGACTCGATGCTTGAATACATGAATCTCGGTCACAAGCGCGATGCATTGATTCAGACTCTCTCTGGTGGAATGAAGCGGCGTCTTGTTTTTGTTCGTGCTCTTCTCGGAAAACCAGAATTGTTGATTTTGGATGAGCCGACAACAGGGCTCGATCCGGTCGTTCGACATCTCTTGTGGGGAAAAGTTCGCGAACTTCACAAATCTGGAACAACGATCGTACTTACGACCCACTACATGCACGAGGCTGAAGTGCTCTGTGACCGTCTGATGATATTCAATAAAGGAAAAGTGGCGTCTGAGGGCACGCCACAAGAATTGATCGCGCGTCACACGCCTGGGTACGTCGGGATTTTTAACGTTGCCGACCGGGCCGTTCTTCAAAACATCGTCGACACGCGGCCCGGTGTGCACCTGCATGAAGACTCATCGGGACTTTATGTGCGAACACCCCAACTTGTTGAACTCACAAAATTTCATTCGGACCACGGGTTGACGCCTCAGCAAATTCGTCCCGCTAATCTCGAAGATGTGTTCTTGAAAATGACGGGCCAGGAGTTAACGACCGATGCTTGAATCATTTCAACTCTGCCTTCACATCACGCGGCGCAATTGGACCGTGTACAAAAAAGATCTTATCGCGAACATATCTCCAACGGTTGCAGATCCCGCGTTGATCCTTCTCTCGCTTGGCCTCGGACTTGGTTCCTATGTCACGAATGTACAAGGGATGACGTACATGCATTATCTGGCACCGGGTCTGACCGTTGCCACGGCGCTGTTCACATCTTTTTTTGAAAGCAGTTACGGGTTTTACGTACGCTTGACTTACGAAAATGTTTTCAAGGCAATGCTAACGACTCCGATCGGCGTGAACGAAGTGATGTTCGGAGAAATGTTATGGGTCGCTCTGAAAGGCGCCGTGATGGCGGTCGGCGTAGCGATCGTTCTCGCACTCTTCGGAATGATGGTGAATCCATGGCTGATACCCGCCTTGGCTACCGTTGGATTCTTAGTCGGATTGACCTGCGGTGCGATGGGTCTTCTGGCAACAGCGATGGTGAACAACATCAATCAGTTTCAAACCGTCTATTCGTTTGTGATTGCTCCACTCTATTTCATGTCCGGAATATTTTTTCCAATCGAACAGATGAGCAGACCAGTTCGTATCGTTGCAGAATTTTTTCCACTGATTCACGGAGTTCAGATAGCGCAAGCTCTGTTTTGGGAGCGAGGAATTGCCGACGCTTACTTGAGAAGCGGAAGCATTTTAGTTTTACAAAGCGTCGTACTTTGTTCGTTGGCGTTCTGGCGCATTAAAAAGAAACTCGTAGCCTGATCTAGCTATTCAGCGGCCACATAACGAACGTCGTCGTGTTTATTGTTCGATCGCCATCCAAATAGAATTCACAAAGATCGAGGTAGTCGCTAGTCAACACGAGAAACTCTCCTGGCAAAAGCGACTTTTTGGCCAATGGAAACATCACCTTCTCTTCTTCTTTGAGGTGATGTTGTACAAGTCCCGCTAAAACTTTTGTCTTCGCATCGGCATCATCAGTCCATTCTACTTGATAGTTCATCGCGTGAAGGTCGCTCGAAAGCTGAAACGCAATTTCATGCTCATCTTTTCCAACAAGTCCCTCGCGAACGACTTCGTGCGAGCTGTGAAATCGAAGACTGCGATAGAGTGTTTCTTCTTCGGCCCGACCATGCATATCCCAAAGTCTCAAGAAGCGGGTCAGATGCATTTGTTTTTCGGGCGTCGTCGACTCGTGATCCAACAGAACGACAATCGACTCGTTCAAAAATCTATGATGCTGCTGTAAAACGTCGATCAAGCCTTCGCCGTTGATGCGCGCGTCCTCCATCATTCGGCGAACTTCAGTAAAAGTGTGCGGCTCGCCACGCAACGAAGCTTTGATTTCATGTAGCATGCTCGTAACAAAAGACGTGTTTCCCGTACTCACTTGCCCCTCCATTTGTCGTGCAACCAATCGCCGTGCACATTACTTGTACGAAAATAAAGCAATTGGCAGACCGCCGGGCTCGAAGACGCGGGAACACGCACCATGGAAACGGCCCGTGAATTCGCGCTCTTCCCTAGAAGGTCGCGGGAATTTTCCGGTCGCGCCGAGTGGAGAAAAGCCCCGACAAAAGAATGCCTGCCAATGGTCTAGGTCGATTCGACGGGATTAAATTGTTTAAACTAGAGGTGAGGAATCTGTTCGCGTGAATGGCCCTGCGCAAACTGCTGAACGCGTTCGATCAACGCCGTTCGGTTGACTGGCTTGGTAAGATGCGAGTCAGAGCCGACCTCGATACAGCGTTGTCGGTCTTCGATCATGCCGTGTGCTGTGAGCGCAATGATCGGTGTTTCGAAGCCACTCTTTCTCAATCGAGTGATGGCACCGTATCCATCAAGCACTGGCATTTGAATGTCCATCAACACGACATCGTGTTTCCCGGCCATCGCCTTGTCGAATCCTTCAAGGCCGTTGCATGCGAGGTCAACGTCGGCACCTTCCATCATCAAGAACCGGCTGACCAACGCTTGATTGTCGAGAGAGTCTTCAACTAACAAAACGCGGATACCTTTTAGCGATGAAACTCTAGGTTTACTTTTTTCCTCTTGAACGGGCGTTGGCACCGTCAACGTATTTAAAAACGGTATTTCGTCGGTCAATAGATTGCCAGTCGGTACCGTCACTTCAAATTCGCATCCAGATCCGGGGCTGCGAAGATTTACGACGATGTCCCCGCCCAATGCGCGAGCGAGTCTTCGCGATACGGCAAGACCAAGACCGGTCCCACCATGTTTACGTGTCATCGATGTGTCGACTTGTGTGAACGGCTGAAACAACCCTTCAATCTGCGCGGATGTTAAACCAGGTCCCGAGTCTTTCACCCGCATCGACAACCATGATTTTCCGCTGTCAGAGTCCACGTGGTAAGAAGCCGTCATCGTAACGACACCACTTGGACTAAACTTGATCGCGTTCCCTATCAGATTGACCAGAATCTGTTGAATGCGTGTCGCATTCGAATTGATCCGCGAAGGAATACTTCCTTCGATGCTGAACTTCAGCTCGAGACCTTTTTCTGTCGCGGGCAGATTCATAAAGTCCTTAATCCCACGTAGCAGCTCACCTACTGGCACTTCACTTCTTTCGACGTCCATTTTTCCAGCTTCAACTTTCGAGAGATCTAAGATTTCGTCGATGATTTTTGAAAGTTGATCGCCATTTCGTCGGATCGTCGCAATTGCCTTAGTTTTTTCTTCGACACTAGTTTGCGTGTCGATCAGCAATTCTGAAAAGCCCAAAATAATTCCGAGCGGAGTTCGGATTTCGTGGCTCATGTTTGCTAAAAAATTGCTCTTCGTTTCGTTCGCCGAATCCGCGAGCTTCTTCGCCAACAGAAGTTCTTGCTGAACAAGTTTTTGATCCTGAATGTCGGTCGCGACGCCGATCCAAGAAACAAGAGCGCCGACGTGATCAATTTCGGGAACAACTCGCAGAAGATGCCAGCGATAGAGTCCCGTGTGGCTTTGCCGCAAGCGACATTCGCACTCGAAACCGACTTGCTGGCGACTTCCTTCTTTCCAGCTCTCGTGCATCGTCGGGATATCCATGACGTGAACGACACTCTGCCAAAGCGTTCCAACGCTTTCTTCAAGTGCTAGTCCCGAGTATCGGATCCAAAACTGGTTGAAGTACTCAACCGAACCCACTTTGTCCGCACGGAACACGATTTGTGGAATGGCGTCGGCGAGATTTTGGTAACGGCGTCGGCCCTCAGTTTCAAGTTCGTGAAGTGTTCGCAATCGTTCTCGGCGTTCGACATCTCGAAGAAACTCGGCCTGCTCTTGAAGCAGGACATTCTTACGATAAAGATCGACGAAGACCGCGACTTTCGATTTCAAAATATGCGGATCAAGTGGCTTCAAAACAAAATCCACCGCGCCGACGGAATATCCCATCGAGACGTGATGTTCGGCTTGGCTGTTCGCCGTCAGGAAGATGATCGGAACGTTCTTCGATCGCTCTCGTTGCTTGATCAGCGATGTCGTTTCGAAGCCGTCCATATCGGGCATCTGAACATCCATCAAGATCACCGCGAAATCGTGAGCTAATACGTGCGCCAAAGCCTCGCGACCCGAGTTCGCCTTGATCAAGCGATAATCGGGTTCCCTCAAAATGCTTTCGAGCGCGATCAGCCCTTCCGGCCGATCGTCAACGATGAGAATGTTAACTAACTTCTTCGACCCCAAAAATCTGCTCCTAGGCTTCCGCTACTTCAGTTTCAATCCAAGGTTGTTTTTCCACCGAGAGCCACGAATGCATCATCGTGAGCAAATCGTTCGCATCGACCGGCTTCGTGATGTAGTCCGAAGCTCCAGCCGAAATACAGAGTTCGCGATCGCCCTTCATCGCTTTCGCCGTCAGCGAAATGATTGGAAGATCGGCAAACTCAGGCATTTCGCGAATGAGTCGCATCGCCTGAAGCCCATCCATCTCGGGCATCATTGTATCCATTAGAACGAGATCGATTTGCGGTGAATCTTTAAGTTTCTCGATGGCTACTTTACCGTTCTCAGCGTGATTTAAGATCATGCCGTGGCTCTCGAGGACGCTCGTGATCGCGAAGATATTTCGCATATCATCATCGACGACGAGAATTCGTTTACCGCTGAAGTTTGCATCCTTCGGAAGTTGGCGGCTTACAGGCCGCGGATGCTCCATCATGCTGACTGGTTTCGTTGTATCCTGACCGACGTAATTCTGCGGCAGATAGAGAGTGAAGGTACTTCCTTCGCCCGGAACGCTCTGTACTTCGATGATTCCACCCAAAAGCCGCGCAATTTCGCGACTGATTGTAAGACCGAGGCCCGTGCCACCGTACTTACGACTGGTGGTTCCGTCGGCCTGCTGGAAGGCTTCGAAGATCAATTTCTGTTTGTCGCTTGGAATACCGATACCGGTGTCGCGAACCGAGAATGAAATCACGCTCTTCGCCTGACTTAGAGTCTCGACGGCGAATGAACGATCTTTCGGCACGAGATCGATCGACAGGTTTACTTTTCCGTTCTCAGTGAACTTGAAAGCGTTCGACAACAGGTTTTTCAAAATCTGCTGCAGTCGGTTTTCGTCGGTCATCATCGTGCGCGGTAATCGCTCGCTTGTCGTGATTTGGAAGTCGAGAGACTTGTGCTCGGCTATCGGACTAAACGTGCGGTCGAGGTAATCCTTTACCTCGCCGAGTTTTATACCCTTCGGATCGACAGGCATCTTACCCGCTTCAACTTTCGACAGATCGAGAATTTCGTTGATCAGCGCTAGCAAATCTTGTCCAGCAGCATTGATCGTGCTCGCGAACTTAACCTGCTCGGTGCTGAGGTTGTGCTCTTTGTTTTCTTCGAGGTTCTTCGACAGAATGAGCAAGCTATTAAGCGGCGTTCGCAGTTCGTGCGACATGTTCGCCAAGAATTCAGATTTGTACTTCGAGATAAGTGAAAGCTGTTCGGCTTTCTCTTCGACGCTTCGAGAAGCCAGCTCGACCTCTTGGTTTTTAACTTCAAGCAGCTTCGCTTTGTCCTCGAGTTCCTTCGCCTGAGCTTCGAGCTCGGCGTTGGACTTCTTGAGCTCTTGCAGAAGTTCTTCTGTACGCATCGAAGAAGAGATCATGTTCAAGATAACACCGATGGAGTCCATCAGCTGATCCAAGAAGTTTAAGTAATTCTGTGTGAATGGAGTGAACGAGGCCAATTCGATAATCGCCTTTAATTCTCCTTCGAAGAGAACTGGAAGAACGATGATATTCGATGGAGCCGCTTCGCCCGAACTGGAAGCGATGCTCATGTAATCGCGAGGTGGATTCGTGATGAGGATCGATTTCTTTTCAAACGCGCACTGACCAACCAAGCCCTCTTTCGAACGGTATTTGTTCGAAAGGTTTTTTCGCTCTGTAAATGCGTAGCTCGCGATCAACAAAAGCTCTGCATCATTGGGATCGCCATCCGACATAAAGAACGTGCCGACTCGGGCATCGACGAGTGGAGTCAGCTCGGACATGATGAGCTGAGCCACTGACGTAATCGATCGCTGACCCTGCATCATTCCCGAGAACTTAGCTAAGTTCGTTTTCAGCCAATCCTGCTCGGTGTTTTTCTGCGTCGTATCTTTTAGGTTACCAATCATCTGGTTGATGTTGTTCTTAAGAGCGGCGACTTCGCCTTCTGCTTCAACCGTGATCGATCGAGTGAGGTCACCACGTGTAACCGCCGTCGAAACTTCCGCAATCGCTCGAACCTGCGCGGTTAAGTTACCCGCGAGCTGATTCACGTTGTCGGTCAAATCTTTCCATGTACCCGAAGCGCCTGGAACTTTTGCCTGACCACCAAGTTTTCCCTCGATTCCAACCTCGCGAGCAACCGTAGTTACCTGATCGGCGAATGTTCGAAGTGTATCCGTCATGTTGT
>JAYSYF010000370.1:0-2960 GCA_043716655.1 Bdellovibrionales bacterium
CGCGCCATATGAGAAACGACACCGTTTCGGTCGACGCCTCCACCCAAAAATTCGATGTTTGGACCCGCCATCGCACGAAGCCGAGCATTCTCTTGACCGGCGCCTATGATTTTTAATTTCAAACCGAGTTCATTGAAGGCCGTGACCGCAAGATCGACTCGTTTATTGGGCGCGAAAGCAGTAACCATCAGAAAAAAATCTTCTTTCGCAACACCCGCTTGAGCCGAGAAATCAGAGGCTTCAACAAACGGATGAACGACGACGGCGTCGCGCTGATAGAACCGGCGAATTCGCTCACGCACAAACGAAGAATTCGCCACAAGCATATCGACGTTCGAATTCGACTGACGATCCCACGACGTTAAGTAGGGCCGAAAAGCACGCGCTCCCCACTGTTGATAAACCGGTGCACCGCTCGCACGACCGAAATAAGAATCGAATTGGTCGTACATGTAGCGCATGGGACTGTGAACATAGCTCAAATGATAGGCATTTTCCGGCTTTGGAACACCTTTGATCACGCAGTGCGAACTCGAAACCAACGTATCAATCGAGCTATCGATCTTTAGACTTTGAGCCGCCAAAGGAAAGAGCGGCAGAAACTTTCTATAGTGGTGACCGATACCCGGGATGGAACTCAGGAAGCTAGAACGAATCTGGCGCTGTTCGATGATCGGCGAAGTCGTTCCAGGTTCATGAATCAGCGTGTAAAGCGGGCTCGATGGAAAAACTTCGCACAAAGCTTCGAGTATCCACTCGCCCCCGCGGAAGCCCGTAAGCCAGTCGTGCAAAAGTGCTACTTTTGCCGGTTCGACCGGAAGCGTGTTTGCCGCGTTGCGCAGTGGTTCATGATCCATATGGAAAGGTGATAGGTCTGATTTTCTTCTTTTACAACTCTGTAGCGAACGGGCCCGGCCCGAGCTGATGAAAGAACGATGAAGCGATTTCTGACTCCTCTTCCGGTCATGCTTTTCGAGGCGATGCTTGCACTTGTTGCGTGGCTCACGGCCGTTGAGTTGCGCGTTTGGACCGGAATAGAAAACGCGCCGGTTCCCGCAAATTATTGGCACTACGGTTTGGTTCTGAGTTTTTTAACCGTCACGTGGCATTCACGTTTCGGAATGTATCGCTCGCTTCGTCTCGGCGGACGCGGCGGAAGCCTAGAGACCGCAGTCAAAGCGTCGCTCGCTTCAATTCTCACATTTATCTTTCTGATTTATTTCTTGGCGCCAAACCGCGTGTCGCGCGCGACGCTCGCAATTTATGCGGCCGTTTCTTTGTTTATCTTTTTGATCGAACGATCGGTGCTGCGTAACGTTTTGAATTGGTCTCACACCAATGGAGACTCTCGGCGAATTGTTCTCGTCGGAACAGGCGAATCACTTCGCGAGTATTTGAAAATCACAACTCAAAATCCTCAGCTCGGAGTCACCGTCATTGGTTGGCACGACGGTCCGGCCTGGGCCGAAAACTTCCCAGAGACTCGCGCGGTTAAAAAAATCAATTTGCTGCCGACCACACAGAAAGAAGCCGAGATCGACGCCTACGTGGTTTCGTACGCTTCGGATTCTTCAGATAAGGTCGATGAGTTCTTAAAGAAGCGTTATGACGAACTCACAAGCATTTATGTTCTGCCGAACTTGAAGAGTTTCGCGCTCGTTGGACTTAGCCTGGAAGATTTCGCGGGTCTTCCTATCTTGTCGCTCAATCAGCCGCACTATTCGACTCTCGATCTTGCTTTGAAGCGCGGAATCGACATTCTCGGTTCAGGGCTTGGGTTGATCTTCCTTTCTCCGATTCTTTTCGGACTTGGCCTCTTCGTTAAACTCACAAGCAACGGACCGATGATCTTCGGTCAAGAGCGTATGGGTCTCGACGGCGAGCTTTTCACTATGTGGAAATTTCGCACGATGAAGCCTGGACCCGCTGAACCGGGCTGGACGATTGCAAACGATCCACGACGAACTCCGTTCGGTACTTTCTTGCGCCGCACTTCTCTCGACGAACTTCCGCAACTCTGGAATGTTTTTGTCGGCGAAATGAGTCTCGTCGGTCCTCGCCCGGAACAACCGTACTTCGTAGAAAAATTCCGCCAAGAAATTCCCGCTTACATGCTTCGCCACAAGGTGAAGGCTGGAATCACTGGCTGGGCACAGGTGATGGGATGGCGTGGAGACACTCCGCTCAAAGAACGAATCGAATGCGATCTGTATTACATTCGTAACTGGTCGATCGCACTCGACCTGAAGATTTTGTTCCTCACCGTGAAAAACGGAATCATTCACGACAATGCCTACTAAGACGTCGTCCGCCGGTCACACGGAGGTCGCCAAACGTACGCGCGTACTTTTGATCACCGCACGCGCAGATCATGGCGGCGGACCTCGACACATCTTCGATCTCTTACAGTCGTTTAAAAATTCTGATTTTGATTTTTATGTCGCGGCTCCGAATCAGGATCCTTACTTCTCGAAATTCAAAGCCCATTCACTCGCGATGATCGAGATTCCTGCCCGTAGTTTTTCCTTGTCGGCATTTTTCAAACTTCGACGTTTCGTGAAGGAGAACGCCATACAGCTTGTGCATTCGCACGGAAGGGGCGCGGGTCTTTACTCCCGTCTCCTTTCGCTCACTTCTGGTTTCGCGCACACTGGAATTGTTCATTCTTTTCATGGCATTCACAGCGAACCTTCGCTCAGAGGGCGCCTCAAGCTATTGGTCGATCGCGTGCTCGCTTATGCTGCGTTCACTCCCCTCTTCGTTTCTGAAAGCGAAAAGAGTGAAGCACTGCGGACCGGCTCGGTTCGCGATCTGGGCGGAAATCTTTCAGTGATCGAAAACGCGGTCGACGGTTCGCGCTTCAAACCGCGGCCTTTGCCTGCGTTCGAAAACTCCGGCACTCGCTTGCTGCGAGTCGGCTCGCTAATGCGACCCGATCACGCGAAGGGTCCTGACCTTTT
>JAYSYF010000038.1:0-7230 GCA_043716655.1 Bdellovibrionales bacterium
CGCCTGACGGCATGAGGCCCGATCTTTCACCCGCGAGTTCGACACCCGTGCGACGTCCGATGCCCATGGCGTCGCAATACTTGAACATCTTGTCGATCCCAAGCGCGATCCCCATTTTATAGAAGAAGACGTTGGCCGAACGTTCGATCGCTTGCGAAACGACGAGATTTCCATGACCGCCACGCAAAGTATCGTGATACGGACGACCCGCGAATTTAATCAGGCCTGGGCAAGATACGACTGTGTTTGGCGTGATCACACCTTCAGCGAGAGCTGCAATTGCGATCAGCGGTTTGAAGGTCGAACCTGGCGAGTTGTGATCTTGGATTGGCTTGTTGCGAAGCGGCTTGTCCGGATCATTCACGAGTCGTCGCCAAACGTCGGGCGCAATGCCAGTTGAAAATTCGTTCGGATTAAACGACGGAGCCGAAACCCACGCGAGAATTTCGCCGTTCGACTTCATGGCGATCGCGCCGCCGATGCGATTGCCTTCTGCAAACGCGCGCCAAGCGGCTTCCTGAATATCTTTGTCGATAGTTAAAATGACGTTGTTGCCTGGGTAGGCCGGAGAAACTCCGCCCATGGATCCCAAAAGTCCCATCGGATCGCCGAACGCTTCTCGCCCGTGCGCATCGAGTTGCGCCACCGAGATTCCGTCTTTGCCGCGAAGATCGAGATCGTAAACTTCTTCAAGCCCGCTGGTGCCGATCAGGTCGCCTTGTGCAAAACGAAGTCCGCGTGCTGCGAATTTTTCGTTGAGCAGTGGAAGCTGCCGTTTTGAGATTTCACCGACGTAACCGAAAAACTGCGCGCCGTTTTCCTTCAACGGATAGGCGCGCAGAACTGTCTCTTTGATGTCGACACCGGTGTAATCTTGTTTCAAGACTTCAATGTTGAAGATGTCGTCTCTCGTTAAATTCTCTTTGATCCGAACGGGTCGGAAGGGGCCATTCAATCGACGACTTTTTTGCACGGCCTGCATCACCATCGACGGCGGAATGTTAAGCGCAAGGCCCAACGCTTCGGCGGTTTCGTCAAAGTTAGCTACGTACTGAGGCGAAAGCGTGACTTCGAAGCCGGGAAGATTCTCGACCAAAACTTCACCGTTGCGATCGTAAACGATTCCGCGAGGAGCAGGAATTTTCGTTTCACGAATCGAGTTTTGTTCCGAGAACTGTCGAAGCTCGCGACCGTTCACAATTTGCAGATACCACAAGCGCATCGCGAAGATTGTGATCGTCACGCCAAGCAACATGTACAGCAGCCGATATCGCGGCTGGTAATCTTTTGCTTCAACTTCGTCGCTAGGTAGGTAATCGCTCATGCCGTCTTTTCAAATTCGGCTTACGCCGAATAGGCCCCCGTAATTTCAGGTGGCTCTATGCGATTGGTGACTTGGTCAAACCAACGGAAGATCGGAAATAGAATCGGCGCAAAGAGTGGCGTCAGCAGTGCTTGAATGATCCAAGAGCTGTAAGCCGGCGAAGTGAGCGGATGATCGGCCACAACCCATGAGGCTGCGAAATGATAAATGTGAAAAACGAGCGTCGAAAGACCGCAGACGAGCATGAAGTAGGTTGTTGCGGTCCAATAAAATCGCGTTTTGAAAACCTGAACGCTGAGGGCCACGGCCAGACAACAGATCATCATGATCCCTTCTGGCATCGCACTCGATGTGGCTAAAGCGATTGCGATCAAGTGAGAGACGATGACGACTGTCAGCGTGGACCGAAAGAGGGCGATGTAAACGAGAACTGGAATCCATAGTGCTGGCGGCGGAAAATATCCGAAGACTTGGAGCCACAGCGACGTTTGTCCCGCGGCCAGAAGCAGTGTCGCGATTAAGAAAAGGACAACGTTCGCGATCAGTAAGGCTTTTGCTTTCACTGTTTAACCGCCGCAGGCACCTGAGCACCGGTCTGCGGAACTGTTCCTGGCTGATTCATTTTCGAAAGCAGAGGAGCGCCAAAGCCAGTCGCAAGCTTCTCGTTGAAGTCTTCGCCGCCGCTATCGATGACGACAAAAACCTCCTCGAGATTTGAAGGACTCACGACGGGTTCGACGAGCGCCTCTTGCGAAATTCCGAAATCGGTTTTGCGAACGTTCGTCACTTTGCCAACGGGGAATCCCTTCGGGAAAGAACCCTTGAGACCACTCGTAACGACAGCGTCACCAACGGCAACGTCGTCGGCACGTTCAAGATAACGAAGCCGAATTGTGCCAGAGTCTTTGCCGCTGATAAGACCACGAGCGCGAGTTCTTTGCACAAGCGCATCGATCGCAGCCGAACGGTCGGTGAGTACCAAGATTTGTGCTGTGTCCATTTCGGTTGAAAGTACGTAGCCGACAACACCTTGTACGGTGATGATGCCCATTTGTTTTCTAAGGCCCTGACGATAACCGCGGTTGATACGAATCGATTCGTGGTCAGGCGAAAGATCGCGCGCAATTACTTTGGCTGCAAGCAGTTGCATCTTTGTATTGAGTTTGAATTGCAGAAGTAAATTGAGGCGTTCGTTTTCGAGTTTAAGTTCGGTGAGAGCTCCGAGCTGCGCGCGCAGCTCTTCAGTTTCGCGCATCATGCGCATGTTGTCTTTTTTGATTCCCATAAGATTCATATAAGTCGAAGTCGTGCCGCGAACGCCGCTAGTGAAACTCGAATATCCGCCTTGAGAAATCGCGACGAACCAAGAAAATGGCCGACGATACCAGGGATCTTCTCCAGGGTTTCGTTTCATGTTGATAGACAAAATCGGGAGCGCTATAACCGCGACCACGATGAGAAGTTTTCGAATATCGAACGCGAAAAAATTCAAAGCCTATGACTCCCTGCGGTTTCGCCCAGAAGAAACCGAGCCCAAAAAAACCTAGTCGAAACCCAGCCGAAACCCACTCGATGACCGTATTCACTGTATTCCAACTCTTTTTCATCCTTATTTCAAAGAAAGCTCCTTGAAATTTCAAGTAAAAGTGGCTGACATGTGCGTTTCGTATCAGAAGTGTTTTTCTGTGCGGTTTCTTGGCGCCAATTGGTTTTTTGGGGCTATTTTTGGAGGATTGATGGCTGGAGCAGCGACAAAATTAGGTATTCGAGCCATGCGGACGAATCTTGGTAACGCGTGGAAGAACGACCGACGGATGCTTGTTAAGAGCATTACCGCCTGGGTTTTGTTCAGCGGCATCATCCTGGTTTTCGTTTTCATGTCGCAAACCCCCCAGCAAGCGGGAGTCTCGGCTGGCGGGACAGCCGCATCAGTGAACGGACAAATCGTTTCGATCGCAGAATTTTCTGAACAAGTCGAGATGATGCAGCGGGATCCCCGATTTGCGCAGCTCGAGCAATTTGGCGGCGACTTTGCCCGTCAAATGATTCGAAAACAGGCGATCGGCGCATTGGTCGATCAGCGTTTGCTTGGTCAAAACCTAGGCAAAATGGGTTTGCTGACACCGGATGCACAGGTTCGCGACTCGATTGCTGAAATTCCAGCCTTCCACGATGACGGTCGATTCAGCAAAACGCGATACCTCGGTTATTTGCAGGCGACGCGTCAGAGTCCGGGCGAGTTTGAAGAGAAAATGCGCCGTCAGTTAGCTACGAGTCGTGCCGCTCGCACATTCTCGTCGGCGCTCCGTCCGCTCTCTTTCGAATCCGAGCTCGTGAAAGCTGTTGAAGGTAAGCAGGCGAATGTCGAAGCCGTAAATATTCCGACCGAAGCACTCGTGATCGCCGACGGCGTACCACAAGCCGACGTGAAAGCCTTCTTGGCTAAGAACGATGCCGAAGGTCGAGTGAAGTCTTATTACGATTCGCATAAAGCTGATTTCTCGCAGCCCGAGAAAGCGAAAGTCCGCCACATTCTGATTCGCGCAGAAAAAGCGAAACCAGAAGCTGTTGCTGCGGCGAAGATCGAAGCTGAAAAAGTTCTCGCGGCGGTCAAGGGCGGAGCCGACTTCGCTAAAGTCGCGACAGAGAAGAGCCAAGATCCAGGTTCACAGAAAAACGGCGGTCTGATCGACTATTTCGCCAAAGGTTCAATGGTTCCCGAGTTCGAAAAATATGCGTTCTCGGCGAAACCCGGCGAGGTGTCGGACGTCGTTCAAACGGATTTTGGTTTCCACATCATTAAGTTGGAAGACCGAAAGCCGGCTTCCGACAAAAAGTTGGAAGAAGTTCGCGAAGATATCGCTCAGATATTGGTTGCTCAAGAGCAGTCGCGAGATCAAATCGCGGCACTCGAGAAAGCTGTTGCCGCGGGACAAGCGGCCGAAGTTCAAGCGTTCGTGACAAAACACAAACTCGTTTGGCGCGAGTCGGGTCCGTTCGCACTCAACGCAGAATCGCTTCCACAAGTGGGCGGCGGCGATGAAGCCGTCTCGATGGCCTTCAAGCTTTCTGCAGATAAACCTCTTGCTCCAAAATTGATTCGCCAAGGTCCGCAGGCTTTGCTTTTGCGCTACAAGGCCGTCGGAGCCGCGGCGAAACCCGTCGCGAAAGCAAAAACCGGCGCGGAATCGCCTGAAGCAGAGTCGGAAGCATTGGCTTCTCGACGTACAGAAGAAGCTTTCGGATCTTGGATGGAAGTCTTGCGTAAGAACGCTTCGATCTCGATCAATCCCGAAGTCGCGAGTCGAGCGGATGTAGGACCTCAGTAGTGAGCGAAGCGGACCCAAGCAATAAGAGCATGTGTCTTTATCCGTTCGTGCAACTTTCGACGATTCCGTCGGGTTACGTGCGGCCGTGCTGTTACTATACAGAATTCTTGAGCGACGGCGAAAAGAACTTCAACGTCGCACGAAATTCTTTAAAATCTGTGTGGAATTCAAAAGACTTAACCGATATTCGACAACAGATGCTTGAAGGCGCCCCACTTAAGGGCTGTCGGCAATGTTATCGAGAAGACCTGGTCGGAGCCACCAGTCTTAGACAGCGTTCCTTCAAAGAATGGGGCGACCATGCCGGCGTGCAAGCGGCTGTGGAACAAGCTCGTTCGAAAAGTGGGCACATCACCGAGCCGGTTCGATACTTCGAACTGAAACCAGGCAATCTCTGTAATTTGAAATGTCGCATGTGCAATCAGTACGACTCAAGCAAGGTCGTCGGCGAAATGCGCGAGCTTTCGCAAAAGTACGGCGTTCCGCATCTTTTGAACCAAGCGCGGTTGCTCGATACCGGACGCATCGAAGCAGACTTCGACGTTTCACAGATGCCGGATTGGTCGAAACTCGAAGCGTTCTGGACCGAGGCCGATACTTTACTTCCGCATCTTGAAACGATTTCTCTCGCCGGTGGCGAGCCGATGCTGCTTGAAAACGTAACGAGATTTTTGAATCGTGCCGTTGAAACTGGGCATAGCCGACACATCAAAGTTTTCTTGGCTTCGAATTTCACTCATTTCAAAGACGATTTTTTTGAAATAGCGGGAAAATTCGAACTGTTCGAGTTTATTGCGAGCGTCGACGGTTTCGGGTCGACTCAGGAATACATTCGTTTCCCTGCGAAGTGGCCGGTTGTTGCCGAGAACTTCAAAAAAGCCAAAGCGCGAATGGTTCCGAATCGTCTCAAGGCGCTGACAAACATTACTCTTCAAATGCTGAACGTCATGACGATCACCGATCTCTTGGATTGGCTCGACGAACTCGATCTCGAGGCGCCGCATTTTCATCAGCACCCGTATTTCCTAAACATTCTCTCTCATCCCGAATATCTCGCTATCGGCAATTTACCGCCGAAAGCGCGACTGATCGCGATCGAACGCTTCGAAGCGTACGCGAAACGATCGGCGATGCTTAAAAAGTTTCCTGAAATGCACGAGCGTATTCAGCTGGTGATTCAAACTTTGAAATTGCCGTTGGCTCGAGATTACGAGCAGCGACTACGTGAATTCGTGAAGACACAAAGTGTGCTCGACGAACACCGTGGGCAATCGCTCGAGCAGTTTAATCCCGAGCTCTATAATATCGTTCAAGACGAATTGCAGAATCGTTTCAAATCAGACTGGAAACGTACTGCTGCCGAAGTGTCTTTGTGAAAATAGAGGATGCGTCTTCAAAGGCCGGATTCTGTCCGCTGCCTTGGATGCATTTAAGCGCCAACACAGATACCTCGATGCGGGTCTGTTGCAATACCGACCACGGCGGCCACGTTCGCGACGAAAATGGCCAGATCGTGCGGATGGAACAAGTCACATCACTTAACGCGGCGATGAATCAGAAGACGCACAAAGACCTGCGTCTTGCTATGCTGCGTGGCGAACGTCCGAGCTTTTGCAAACGTTGTTACGTCGAAGAAGACAACGGCGGGGTTTCGGTCCGGCAAATTTATAATCGAAGTAATCCTGAAGTTCTTGCAGAAGCGATTCGAGATACGGCTTCTAACGGCGAGATTGAACCGAGAGTCAGCTACGTCGATTTCTCACTCAGCAATAACTGCAATTTGCAGTGCCGCATGTGCGGACCAGTAGCGTCTTTTCCTTTGACCAAAGAGTTCGATGAACTTGACCTTGAGTACGACAAACCGTCAGCCGATCGGGCGAAAAACGGTTGGAGTTACGAGGCTAGCCTTGGTCGCATCGTTCGCGATCTTGCTCCGACGCTGAAGCAGATGCTCACGACGGGCGGCGAACCATTTATCTCGCCACAACATATCAAAATTCTTGAAGCGATTATCGAGAATGGCAGCAGCCGTGATGTCATCCTTCGCTACCATTCGAATCTGACTGTTTTGCCCGATCGGCTTATTGAGCTTTGGCAAAATTTTAAACACATCGAAGTGCACGTCAGCCTTGAGGGCGTGGATTCGATGAATGAATACATTCGATATCCTTCAAAGTGGGAAAAAATAATGACCCACATCGCGAAGCTCGATGCGGCTCGTTCGAAGGTTGAAATTCATTGCGAGATTCACACATGCCTTCAGGCGCTAAGTTGGCTCAGGACGCATGAGTTAATGGAATGGACATTCAAACAGTCCGAAAAATCGCGACTGCTATTTCCCCGCATACCATATCCAATTTGGATCGATCAACCGCACATGATGACTCTAGCTTCTTTGCCGAAGGATCTTCGGCAACTTGGAAGTGACCGGATTTCAAGCGTACTCGATCGTTATCAGCGAGCGTTCGAGACGGGTCCGAACCCAGGTTTCGAGGTCGGCGCTGCGAGTTCGTTCCGCGCGGCCATTCATCGCCTCGGTGAACTGCCGTTCATCGAGAAGGACTTTCAGGCCTTCTT
>JAYSYF010000371.1:0-2956 GCA_043716655.1 Bdellovibrionales bacterium
CTTTGAATCTAGCAAGTTGCCGGAAGACTAAAAAGGAAAGTTGCGGCACACGAGGACTAAACGTGTTTGATTCGCTGCCTGCAACGGTGGCAAACAACAAAACAAGGCTCGCTGTCTCGCCAAAGTCTTGCGGGCCGACATGTTGCACTAGAATCTCGCATTCTGGAACTGGGGGGGCTGGGCGATGTATAAGAGATTTGGGGAAATCACCCGCCAATACGCCATCCAGATTTTACTCATCGTTTCTGTTATTTTTGCTCCATTCGACTTCATTGGATCGAGGCCCATCGCTCTCGCCATCGCGAATTCGGGCAAGGTGGAAGTCGGCGAACTGCCGGCTGGTAGTGAATCTTATCTGGATCGCGCAGATATCTTAGATCTTCCTGCTCAACATCACAACTTGGGCGTTTCCTGGGAGCATCTCAAGGCAGCGCACTTTTCTTTCGTCGCCGAGCTCCTGGCGCTTTATTCAGCTGACACGCATTTCTATTTCATGGCTCGCGACGCCGAGTATCTTTACGATGTTGCTCGTCTCATAACGGCGGGAACTGACGAATCCCAGCGTATCCATTTGCTAAACGTGTCACGCGCCAACATGTCGGATCCAAATCTGAAAGCATTCTTGAAAGAAAATGGAATCGAAGACCAACTTATTCGTAAAGGCAAAAAGGCTGTCCTTGTTGACACCGGATTCTCCGGCACGCTTTCGCGCGTCATTGGTGAGCAGCTTTCTGAAACCGGACGCCCTAAACTAAAAACTCACCTCATTGTCAGCAGCAATCCCGAGCATCCGTCCTCGCGGGCGTTCCTGATACATCTCAACCCGTCGGTAAATTCCGAAATGGTTGCGAACATGCACGGCACTATCGTGAATTATGAATACATGCCGCGATCGACGGATCGCTCGTATCAATTCGTATTTTCGCGCGGACGATACCATCCCATCAGTAAGATCGGCGAAGGCAGAGGAGATGGGACGGTTTCAAAGGAGCAGAGCCTTCAGTACCGAACCGACTTGAAGTTTTTTTGGCAGCGACCGGAAACTAAAGTGCGATTCCAGTTCGAACGCGAGCAACTTGAAAAAGTAAAATCACACTTAGCTAGCGCAACTGAAGACTCAAACATGTGGCTTAAGGCAAAGTTAGATGAACTGAGAGACACAGCTGCAGGGCGGCTTTTCGAAGCGCAGATCCGGGACGTGATCGAGGCTCAAGTGAATACAGGTTTTAGAGCCGCCGTGACGCTAAACGACCTGGGATTGAAATTTCAGCCACGAGCAAATGTCTCGAAGAAAATCGAACTTATCGAAAAGTTTCCCGACTGGGCACCGATTCTAGAAAATCCCGAAGATCAGATCCCGAAACTGTTTCAACAAAAAAATTGGCAGATGATCGGTAACTTAATCGATGCCGATGTCGATATTGAGATCAATAAGCTGATATCGAAATCGCTTTACGATTCGCCCGCGGTTGGAATTAAGAAGGATCTCCAGATTTTGATGCTTGAAAAAGGCAATCTGCAGATGTTGGAGGAATTCACGAAAAATACTTTTACTCAACCGCACGCCAAAGACATGAGCGACCTGATTCGACGACTTATCGAAACAGGCGGCGTTAAGGCGTGGAGAAGCTTCGCCGAAAATACTTTTTCGAATCCGCACACAAAAGATATGACCGATTTGATCCAACTGTTAATCGAAAAAGGTGATGCAGACACCTGGCGCCTCCTGGCCGGAAGAGTTTTTTCAAAGCCGCATGCAGAACACATGACCGCATTGATCCGTCTTCTGATCGAAAGGGGCGATGTTCATACTCTTCATCATTTGGTCACTTCTACTTTTTCGCAGCCCCATACGAAGGGCATGAGTCAGCTGCTTGAACTCGTGCTTCAAAATGGAAATCCGCAGACGTGGAGTTTCGCAGCTGTTCATACTTTTTCGCAACCCCATACCAAAGATATGACGGCTCTTCTTCGTTACTTGATCCAGAAAAATGATGCACCGACAATGCATCGCCTGGGTGTGGAAGTGTTTTCGAAACCGCACACTAAAACGCCCGAGCATGAGGTATTGCGCCAGTCATTACAGATTACTGATCCTGAGAAGAGAGAAGTTTGGATCGAAGCGGAACTTGCAAAATTGAAATCGCCGCTCGCGAATATTTCAGCGGTTTCACCTTTACTTCAGCCACAGGCTCTCGTTGTTATTAACGGTCGAACGTTGAAGGTAATAAAAAAAGCTGGAGAGGGTCGCCGAGGAATTGTCTTCCAAGTTCAGGCGCTGGACAACAATGCTTTTTACGCCTTGAAAGTTGCCAAGCGATCGGACGAAACCACGCTCGCCTCTTTCGCAAAAGAATCTTCCAAAGCTGCAGAATGGCAGAGGCTCGGAATTCCGCACTCGAAAGTCCTCGCGCAGGAAAAAACGTACGTCTTAAAAACCTGGATCGATGGAACTTCCGGCGAAGAAATTGTCGCGAAGTACCGGGCCGGAGATCAATCTTATAGGGGCGCGATCGAATCAGCGAAGGCGCTCACCGACAAAGTTCGATCGCAAGGGGCTTACATCGGCGACTTCAGACCGGCGAATTTGGTTTGGACCGGCAAGGCCTGGGTCATGGTCGACTCCGGCGGAATTACGCAGAAAAATTCTGTCAGCGAAGCCCACGAGCTCTGGTCGAAGCCTGACGAGCGAGGCCCAAAATTTGAGCGCCGCTGGGGTGTACCGTTACCACCGGTCGAACATGTTAAATGCCAGGCCCTCTTCACAGAAGTCTAGCGTCGCCGCCTAAGCAAATTGGCCGAACGCGCCGCGAACAGCGCGATAGCTCAAAGACAACACTGCTCAATGTTCGGCTAAACTGCTGCCGTCGAACGTTGGCAATTTCTTCGACGAGGCGTTTCTTACTTCAGTCTTTCGTCGGTTTGCGGACGCGGACGACGCTTGAACCAAGCGACT
>JAYSYF010000372.1:0-2946 GCA_043716655.1 Bdellovibrionales bacterium
CAGAGATGGTTGAAGCGTTACATGACCGAGCACCGCGCGGAGAAAAAACACATCTACAGATTGGCGCACTCGATAGCGTTTCTAAACACATTACTCTTCGTCTCACTGAAGCGGCCTTCGCCGCTGGTCCCTGCACGGTCTCGATTCTGGAAGGCAAAGGCGACGAGCTGCTTCGTGAACTCAGAGCCCATCGCCTAGATCTACTGCTTTCAAATTTTCCTCCATCGATCGACGAGACGGGGAATCTTTCTGTTCGTTCGGTTGGAAGAATTCCGATCTCAGTTTATGGTGCGCCGAAGTTTCGTGGTCTCATGAAACGTTTTCCCGAGAGTCTCGCCGGACAAAACTTTGTATTGCCGACGTACCACTCGAAACTTAGACATGATCTCGATCATTTTTTCCGTACTGCGAGAATTCCGATCGTTCGAATTGCCGAAACCCAAGACTCGAGTCTACAAAAATTATTGGGCGCTTCGGGCACCGGACTTATTCCCATCGCCGAAGCTTCGGCCGCAGAGTTGGTTCGTGATAAATCATTGATCAAGTTAGGACGACTTGAAAACGTAAACGAGGATTTCTGGTTGATTACGTCCGCGAGAAAAGTGGAAAATCCGATCGCTGCAAGCTTGGCGAAAACATTTCGGCTCGCCGAAGAAAAATAGGCCCAGGAAGCTGAATTCAGCATTGTTTAAAACGAAGTAAAATCATCGATATATCTATTTTGAGAAACCACCTTCTCAGCGTTAAATTAAGGTGTATCGTGAAAGCAGTTTGAATCGCTACAGGAGTCATTAGGGAGTCCGCATGCAGATGTTCAAAAGATTCGGTTTATTTATCGGTATTAACATTCTTGTTGTACTGACGTTGTCGTTCATCGTCTCTGCCCTTGGCTTGCAGCCGAGAATCTCGGACGCAGGTTACGACATGGGAAGCCTGATCGGCTTCTGTTTAGTTTGGGGTATGGGCGGCGCTTTTATCAGCCTCATGATCTCGAAGATGGTGGCGAAGTGGACGATGGGCGTAAAGGTCATCGATCCGCAAACAACGGATTCGAACGAACGCGCGTTACTTGAAACGGTCTATCGATTCGCTCGCACGGCGGGCCTTTCGAAAATGCCAGAGGTCGGAGTTTACCCTTCGCCCGAAGTGAACGCTTTCGCGACAGGTCCAACAAAATCGAATTCGCTCGTGGCGGTTTCGAGTGGCTTGCTCGAAACGATGGACAAAGCGTCTGTCGAGGGCGTTCTTGCTCATGAAGTTTCACACATCGCAAACGGCGATATGGTGACGATGACGTTGTTACAAGGTGTGATGAACGCGTTTGTCATGGCACTCGCTCGTATCGTTGCATTCGCAATCTCGAACGCACTTCGCGGCGACGACCGCGATGGCAAAGGTCTTGGGCATTTCGCTTACTTCATGACGGTCATGGCACTGGAAACTGTGTTCATGCTGTTGGGTTCGATCGTCATCATGTGGTTCTCGCGACAACGGGAATTCCGCGCTGACCGTGGCGGAGCACAGTACGCGGGCAGAGGCTCGATGATTTCAGCGTTAACCTCACTGCGAAGTCTTCAGCCGGTTAACTATGAAGTCGCAAAGCAGACAGAAGCACAGCCTGCATTTGCTTCGCTTAAGATCTCGGCGACGAAACCGGGCTGGGCGAATCTTCTGCGTACTCACCCGACTCTCGAAGAACGGATTGCTCGTCTCGAGCGCGGCGCCTAGGCGCTGCTCAGAGCTGATACAGCAGTTCCTAGCTGATCAAGAAAGTAGGAATAGAGCTCCAGATCTATCTACTGGAGCAATCCATTCTCATTCGAACGATAACGCTTGTCGATGCGGGCGGATTTCATTATCAAGAGGAACAATTCAAGGAGCCACATGAACACCGCTACACTTCCAATTGGTCTTCGAACTGCTCTTCCAAAGAAAAAGACCGGCAATCGCGAACGTATTCTCACTTCGAGCATCGAACTTTTCAATCAAGCTGGCGGCGTGGCCGTTACGACGAATCATATTGCGCAGCACTTGGGTATTTCTCCTGGCAACCTCTATTTCCACTTCCGAAACAAAGAGGAAATCATCTTCGAACTTTTCGAAATGATGTGCGAAGAAACTTATCTCGTCTGGAAACCGGCGCGCGGTATGGCTTCGTCACCAACAGAACTTATCGAGCGTTCATACGAAGTTTTTTGGAAGTACCGTTTCTTCCATCGCGAAATGTATCACCTGCGGCGCAAGGATCCGAACCTCGCGAAGCGCTGGAAGACTCACATCGCTAAAACGATGCGCCTTCTGCAAGCGATGTACGGTCAGTGGATGAAAGACGGAGTCATGCGCAAGATTGCGGATCCACGCGAAATGCAGATGATCAGCGACACAGTTCTGATCACCTCATCTTCGTTCTTGCAGTTCTTCGAGAGCCCCGAAAAACCGGCGACTCGCAGAAGCCTGCGTACCGGCCTCGAGCATCTCCTGCTGTTTCTGCTGCCGTATCACACCGAAACTCACCAGAGTGCGATTCGAACACGGCTGAACGAATTCCGGCCAGTTACGCAGTAATTGCTTCTCGCGCCCTCAGAGCCAGATTTTGTAACTCTGCAGGGCAGTTGAAAATGAAATCCATTCTCAACTATTGACGAACCCCGTCGAGTTCTCTACGTTCGCCTTCTATGAACAAGAGCACTCCACTTCAGCTTCCGACTTCAAACAGAGACCCCGTTTTCCGCGATGCTCAAGTGTCGGGTCGAACGCGTAAACCTTCGGTTCCCGGAAAAAAGATCATTCGTGATCTGGGTCTGAAAGTAACGAATCAACGTCTTGATATTCTCGAAGTCGTGCGAAGCGGACCGAACCACTTCACAGCTCAAGATGTTTTTGAAACCGTCGTTAAGCGCAGTCCTGAAATTGGTTTCGCAACGGTTTATCGTTTTTTGCGCACAC
>JAYSYF010000373.1:0-2943 GCA_043716655.1 Bdellovibrionales bacterium
AGGGGCGCGTACGAACCGCCATAAAACTCGGACATCTGTAGGGTGCAATCGGCAGCCAGGTACGCTTCCCAAGCGGATTGCGAAGCAGTCAATCGGCGCTCGATCTCGGGACCGGCAACCTTCTCGTCGGCGATCGCGGAATGAGTCCGCTTTTTCAGGGTCAATCGATGCGCTTCGAGGACCACGCCGATTTCTTTGGAAGCGACGGCTGTCTTTGTGCGCAGGCATTCCGAGCTCACTCCTTCGTTAGGAGAATCGCACTCGCTGATCACCTGTGTCGCCTGAACCAGCGGGCTTAAAACAAAGAGCAGTAGCGAAGCGCACGTCGCTATAGTTAGGCGGACCGATTTCACGAATTCTCCAGGAGAAGTGTTGAGCCGAATGACTGAGCAAAAACCGGGCATGACCTGTCCAAGCTTTCAGGCGATATGAGGCTGTTCACTGTGCAGAATCTGCAGTGATAGGACCGAGAAGTGCCGTCCGTTGCACTTGACGACCCTCCACGAAGGTCTTTATGGTGCGTTCTCAATAAGTGGTGAGCCTGTTGGCTCAACATCGTTAGTCGCTGTTTTAACGGGGTGGGGTAGCTCAGCTGGTTAGAGCAATGGAATCATAATCCATAGGTCGCCAGTTCAAGTCTGGCTCTCACTACCAATTTCACAGCGATATTTTTAAAGGCCGGTCCGAAAGGAGCGGCTTTTTTTTGTTTCGTTCGACTTTAGAGACCGTCACCGCGTTTAATAATTTCAATGCTCATCAATTGGTCCGTTAATCCCGAGATATTTTCGATCGGTCCCGTGCACGTGCGTTGGTATGGCGTCATGTTCCTGATCGGTTTTTCCCTTAGCTTTCACTTCATGCGAGAAGCATTTCTGAAAGAGGGAAAGCCTGTCGAAAAACTTGAATCACTGTTGATTCACATTGTCGCTGGCACCGTGATCGGCGCGCGCCTTGGGCATGTTCTTTTTTATGAGCCCGCCCGCTATCTGGCGGATCCTCTCTCGATTTTGAAAGTGCATGAAGGTGGGCTTGCGAGCCACGGCGGCGGCATCGGCGTCATTTTGGCGATCGTATTGTATGCGCGTAAAAATCCCGAATTTTCTGTCTGGTGGCTGGTCGATCGAAGCGCCATTTTAACGATCATGACCGGCGCGTTCATTCGCATCGGCAATTTGATGAATTCAGAAATCCTAGGCAAGCCGACAGATGGAACGTGGGGATTGATATTCACACACCGCGATTCCATTCCTCGGCATCCCGCTGTGGTGTACGAGAGTATTTGTTATGCTTTGGTTTTCGGTGTGACGTATTTTCTTTATCGAAGATGGCGCGAGCGAGCACCAGACGGACTGTTGTTCGGCCTCGTCGTGGGATCGATCATGATCTGCCGATTCGGAATCGAATATTTCAAAGAGCCCCAGGCGCATTTTGAACAAGGCATGGCACTCGATATGGGACAGCTTCTAAGTCTGCCCTTTATTTTAGTCAGTGTGTTCTTGATCTATCGAGGAGTCCGTCGTTTCCGAGCGAAGACTATATCGACTCGTTAAGTTTCGCAGCGATGGCTTTGCGGTCCATGCTTTCGGCCGCAATCGCAATCGTGAAATTGAGCGAGGTGTCGACCTTCGAGCACGTCATCGCGCCCGAACCGTATGTGACATTGATCACATGGATTTTTGCGAGAGCATCGGCGCCGAACTCTGCGCGGATTTTTTCAATTTCAGCTTTCAGAAGCGTTGTCCATGCCAGCACGAAACCGGGCGCCTCGTCTGTCGCGGGGAAAGTGTCGAAAGCCACTTTGCAACGCGGTTCATCTTTCCAGTTCGCATCGAGATCGCGTGTCGCTTGAAGTTTCGTAACCGAAGAATAGCGGGAATCACTCAGCCACGGTTTTGAGAAAAACGACTCGAGTCGCGTTGAATCTTCAACTTCGACGGCTGTGACTTGCGATAAAGGTAAGACCACCGAATTTTTTTTGTCTTTAAAGCCGAGCACGATGAATTCGCCGTTGCGATTGTTGCTCGCTTGAATCGGAATGCCCGTAAAGCTTTTCGAAGTGGTGGTATGAATAGTCACAGTGGCCCGAAAGTCCGGCCCAGATTCGGGAGAAAATGCCCACGCGATCTTCTGCAGAAGCTCGTAAGGTCCTGTCGAAAACCGTCGTGGGATTGTTGCTCACAGATTTTTTTCCAATTCCTTTTGAATTGAATCGGCATCGTAGGCGCCATTGCCCGTAAGATCATTTTGAATAGTGAAAACGCCGCCAGCAAAACTCATTTCGCCTGCTTTTGGCAGCATGACGACTTCTTTAATTTTTTCGCGAACGGCTGTCTTGCCCATGTCGTCAGCGCAAAGTGCAGTGAACGCATTTTCGACACGTTCAAACATATAACTGTGATGTGATTTGCGTTCGATAATACGCACGCAATCAGGATGGGCTTCGAGCGCAGCGAAATCGAAATTAAGTTTGATGTCGAATCCGCAGATCGTTTTCATCTTCGCTTCGAACGCTTCGAACGCTTTGAAATCTGTTTCTTTCAAGGTCTGAACTGCACGTCGCTCGGTTAAGCCCATGTGTGACTCCTTTTAGTGTTGAAATAAGTTCGATGAACTCGCGAAATGCGGCAAGCGGAGCGCTTACAATCGACGTTGGGGTCTAGCGTTGATCGGCCGCTTTTATTAAGGGAGCCGCGACTATGGGCGGAGCATAGAGCATGTGGAGTTTGGCGTTCGGCGGCAGGTAGGCCTGCATATACCGACTAGTCTTTGAGACCGCGCCGATTGGTAACATAGAATCCTGAATGACATCGACTTGTGAAAGTTCGAGTTTTCGCTGAGTGAGAATCGCGACTTCGAGCTGAGCAACTCGGAAGGCTAACAAGTTTTCGAGTTCTTCTGAGCGTTCAGTCTGGAGTCGGCTCGAGAGGTACTGAATTTGTCGTT
>JAYSYF010000374.1:0-8978 GCA_043716655.1 Bdellovibrionales bacterium
TCGCGAATCAAGCGGCCGAAAAAAGCGATCGTCGTTTCGGTCCCCGTCCGTATGGACGACTACCGCGTAAAAGTGTTCACAGGTTTCCGAGTACAGCACTCGTCGACGCTCGGACCTTACAAAGGTGGTATCCGCTATCACCAAGACGTTTCGCTCTCTGAAGTTGCTGCACTCGCAACGTTGATGACTTTCAAATGTTCGCTTTTAAATCTTCCACTTGGCGGAGGCAAAGGCGGTATCGCGGTCGATCCAACAAAACTTTCGCGAACTGAAAAACAAAATCTCACTCGCCGTTATACTTCTGAACTCGGAACTTTGATTGGTCCACAGGTCGACATTCCGGCTCCCGACATGGGAACTGACGCTCAGACCATGGCTTGGATGATGGATACTTATTCGCAAGAAGTAGGTCAGGCGACTCCTGGAGTCGTCACTGGAAAGCCGGTTGAAATCGGCGGCTCGCTAGGTCGCAACGGTGCCACGGGTCTGGGAGTTGTATTCATCGCAGAAAAAGCACTCGAGAAACTTGGAATGAAAATGTCGGCTTCGACAATGGTCATTCAGGGATTCGGAAACGTAGGAAGTCACGCGGCTCTCTATGCGCATCAGCGCGGAGCAAAAATTCTTGCGGTCAGCGACGTATCGGGTGGAATTCACAATCCTAACGGACTCGATGTTCCCGAGCTTTTGAAATGGGTCAATGAAAATAAAATTATCAAGGGCTTCCCTAAAGCCGATCCGATCACGAACGAAGCGCTGCTTGAACTGAAGTGCGACATCCTCGCACCGTGCGCTATGGAGAACCAAATCAGCGGCGAGAATGCTCCGCGAATCCAAGCGAAGATCATCGTCGAAGGTGCGAACGGACCGACGAACAACGAAGCGACGAAAATTCTGCACGAACGCGACATCTTAGTTTGCCCCGATATCTTGGCGAACGGTGGCGGCGTCATCGTTTCTTACTTCGAATGGGTTCAAGGTATGGCGTCGTTCTTCTGGACAGAAGAAGATGTGAACGACCGACTGAAACGCATCATCAACGGCGCGTTCGATAAAGTTTGGGAAATCAAAACGGAAACCAAACTCGACATGCGAACGGCTGCGATGGGTTCCGCGATCCGACGTTTAGAGCGAGCTATGCTGTTGCGCGGACTTTACCCTCGATGATCCGTGCCATGGGCGCAGGGTCACGCTGATGTTTCGTCCGTGGCTTTTGTTACCGGCAAAACTTGCGCATGACGTTGCGCCTTTAGGTCTCGACGTCTTGATGACACTTACGCGTGAAGTGCAGGCCGAGTTCCGCCCGACTGTTTGGAATCGAAGATCGCGAAGCATCAAGTTTAGAAATCCGCTCGGAATTGCCGGCGGTGTCGATAAAGATGGAACACAAACTTGGGGCTGGCGACACTTCGGCGCTGGATTCGTCGAAATCGGCACGGTGACTCCGAAACCGCAGTCGCCGAACCCCGGAAAAATCATTGGCCGGGATGTCGAGAATGAAGCCCTCTGGAACCGAATGGGTTTTCCGGGACGAGGGGCCACGTTCGCTCGCTCATCGCTTCGAGATTTTCGCCGCGACGAATTTACTCAAGAGACTGCGTCCGCGCTGGCTCGATTCCCGGTGTTCGTCAACATAGGGAAACAACGAACGACGGCACTAGAAAACGCGAGCGCGGATTACACTTGGCTCATCGATTTTTTCAGCGATCCAACCTCGCTCGAACACGGTCCGTTGGTCGATGCATTTGTAATTAACATTTCGAGCCCTAATACCGCCGGTCTACGCGAACTTTTCTCGCGCGAACGGCTCTACGAGTTTCTTGCTCCCATCGCCGATCGACTCGGTGCTCACTCGACACCTGGACTTCTAAAATTAAGCCCCGACATGGATCGAGAAACTCTCGAATCTGCCGTCGATGTTTCGGTTCGTTTGGGAATTGACGGCTTCATCGCGACAAATACGACAGCGGCGCGTGGCAAAGGATCGAAGTTTCCGGCTGAAGGCGGCGTTTCCGGTGGACCGCTCACGCTTAAATCTCGCGAAATGTTAAAAGATCTTATCCAAATTCTTGGTTCAGAGCGACACGGCCGTCTGATTGTGTCAGTTGGTGGAGTCTTAAGTGGCGAAGAAGCGGCACTTCGACTGGCGATGGGTGCAGATCTCGTTCAGACCTACAGCGGCTTGGTTTTCAAGGGCCCACGTTTCTTTGATCATGCCCTTCGTGTCCTTGAATCGACGTAGTTCGTCCGATAGTCTATTTTTTGATGGATCAACCGACTAAAACTCCTGCGAAACATAGTAGCAGCCAAGCTAACGGTGGGCCGCGTGTACAACGCCCGGTTTGGATCCCCGTCGTCACCGGACTTATTCGAAAGGGCGACAAAGTTTTGGTCGGACAACGCCCGCCCGGTCACACCCTTGCGGGTCAGTGGGAATTTCCCGGTGGCAAAATTGAAAAAGGTGAATCGCCCGAGATCGCCCTGAAGCGCGAGCTTCTTGAAGAGCTCGGCATCGAAGCTGAAGTTGGACCATTGCGACTCGCGGCTAGTCACACCTACGGCGACATTTCTATTCTGATCATGTTTTACGACGTTCTTTTTTGGAAGGGCGAACCGAAGCTGCAACAGCACACTGAACTTCGATGGATTTCTCCACCCGACTTTAAAGATTTACCGATCCCCGATGCGAACCGAAAAATTATCGATCGTCTCATCGACGTTTTGACGAAGCCTTAGGGCGGTCCGATGCGCGTTTTGTTTCTCACTCGCCTTCATCCTCTAAAAAGTCTCGGACCTCTCGAGGCGAGATTGCATGATCGACTGACTGAACTCAGTGAACTCGGTCACGAAGTTTTGGTACTCACAAAATGGACGGGCGATCCCGTCGACTTCGAACTTCCAGAGCGAATTGAAATCAGGTCGCCGTTCAAATCTTTTCGACCTTGGGAGTGGCCGCGCGCGCTGCCAATGGTTTTTGCATGGCGACCCGATTTGCTTCACGTGTTTGACCCAGGACTTTCGACGCTCGAGCGATCTCTCTCGGTCGAAATGATCGCAATGACGATGCTGGATACTATGACGCGAGCGTCGCGAGGTCGTTCTTCATTTCGCGGATGTTTGGTCTCGATGGTCGGCGGTGCTTCGCAGGAAGCGCAGGCGGGTTGGAAACGCGCCGGAGCAAAAATCACCGAAACCGGATGGCTGCAACCGAGCGGCGCAGAAAAAGGAATGAAACCCTGGGATCTCGCAAGCGGACGGAAGCTTCGTATTGTGATTGCCGGTCAGATCGGCGTCGATCATCCGCTGGAAGTTGTTTTGAATGCTCTGCAGGTGATGCGTACTGGTCGCGATTTTGAACTCACCGTTTTTCTTGATCGAACGGCGTTGTCCGGTCGCGATCGACGTCGCCTAGCCCAAGCCGAGCGCATGGAGTCGGGCTCGAATGGCGGTCAGGCTGTGGGCGCGAGACTTCACGTCTCGGCCACCGATGGAACGGGCCTTTCTGCGGTGCGAACTGCGGAAGATTTCGACGTTGCGATCGTCGCGGGTCTCGAAGCAAATCGAGCTCGATCTTGGATTGAGCGGCTCGTGATGCCCGTGGTCCTTAGCGAGAATCACCGTGAAATAGTCTCTGAACTCGAGCGCGGCGGGATGAAGTCGCAGATTTTGGGTCCACTCGTGACTGAAATCGCGCCTATTGAGCAGGCTTTGCATTGGATAATTGATTTGCCACGAAATCGTTTAAAACTCGAAGAAGCCTGGCGGAAAATTGAGCGCGGCGAACTCGCCGGTGGACGCGACGTTGCGGCGAATTACCTGTCGAGAATATATTCACAGATAGTGAGCCCAGCGAACGACGCGTAGGCGGAGCCGTAGCAATTAAATTGCCGGAACGAGTTCTAGTTCGTAGTCTTTAGGCAAGATGTCGCTCTCATTTTTTGCCAAGCGCAAACCCATTCCAGACCAACTCAACATCGCACTGATTTCTCAGTACGCGCCGCTGAGTCAAACGCGCACGATGGGCGGAGGTCCGAGCGGCCGTTCAAGCGGTCCAAGCTTTTTGAGACTCATTGCTCGTGGCCTCGCGTTTCGCGGTCACAGCGTTACGATCATCACCGGTGAAAATCTTGGCGGCGCAACTAACGTTCGCGAATCCGACGGCGTTCGGATCGTGAGCATTGCACCGAGCCGCACCTCGCGCCTTCGGTCGCAAGCGCATCAACCTCGATTTCAAGATCTCGTCAGGACCAAATTCCTCGAACTACATCGTGAGAATCCATTTCATCTCGTGCACGCACTTGACGGTTCAGCTGTTCGCGTCGGGACGATGAAACGCGAGTGTGGTTTTGCGATGGCTTATGACGTCCAAGCGACTCACCTTTCAGATCTCTTCGCTATTATGGGGATGGGCCAAGAGACGCTCGGAAGCATCTTAGGCACCGGTTTTAGTGTCGGGCTTAAATTTCTTTCGACTTACTTTGGACGCGATCGAAAACTTCTGTCGACCGCCGATGGAGTTTTCGCTGCGAGTCCGCGCGAACGAATTTCGCTTGAGCGCTATTATCTTTATCCCGATTCTAAAATTCACAATGTTCCCTACGGAATCGAGATCGGCGCAATGAAAGCCGGCGATGAGCCTTCAGATCAAGACACGCCAGCCTGGTTGAAGATTCCAAGTTCGACACACGTTGCAGTCACCGTCAGCGACATGAATGAAATCGGCGAAATGCAAAATCTGCTGCGCGCTTTCGAACGTGTCGCGATTTTGAAACCAAGTTCTAGATTGATAGTGATTGGCGACGGACCACGGTTCAAAGAAATCGAATTCGAAGCGTTGATGTTAGCGCTGGGTAGCAAAGTCATTTTCACTGGCGCACTCAGCCACGAAGACGAAGCGCGCGCGATTTCTCGAGCCGACGTTTTCGTCAACCTGTCGGCCCGCACTTCGGGATTTGAACCATCGCTGCTCGAGGCAATGGCGCAAAAGAAAGTCGTGATCGGTTCGGAAATGAGCCCGATGGCAGCGATGCTTGAACACGGTCTTGAAGGTTTTCTCGTTCGCCCAGCCGATGTCGGTGAAATCACCGATCTCTTGCTAGCTGTCTTCGAAGAGCGGTTGCCAACGCAACAAATCGGCGAAGCGGCGCGCGCCAAAATCACGGCGTTATTCGATCCTGAAAAAATGGTGGTCGAAACGCTGAAAGCATATCGAGCGATTCTGCTAGCGACCGGTCGTTATCGGCGGACCGCGTGAGCGCAAAAAATAAAATCGGCTCGCCAAGCGCAAGACGCCGCGAGCACATTCGGGGACGTTGGCTGTATCGTGTAAACCTCGACGTCGGAAACGAACGAACAGTTCACGCGACGAAACAAGTCATCGGTTTTCTGATTCCGTGGCTGATGGTCTCACTGCCGATCTTCCTAGCAACTTCGCGCGCGGCCACCGAGATCGCATCTTGGGGACTCGCCGTTCTGACGTTGCTCTATATCGGCGTGGATGCGTTTGCTCACCACCGTGAATTTCAATTTTTCCGCCTAGGTCCCGATGTCAGTCTCGCGGCTTGCCTGCTGCTTGGTTTACTCAGCGTTCTCGTTTCGCTCTTCAACGTCACATCGACGAATGAGCTGGCGAACGTCTTACTCGAAGGACTCGGGCACTTGCGCTGGATTCCACTGCTCTACCTTTTTGTTTATGCCTGGGAACTATTCCCAGGGTTGAACCGGGTCGTGATGGCGCTCGTTGGAACCGTCGCTGTGACAGCGGTGATCGCATGGATTCAACATTTTCAAGGTGTCGACTGGCTTACCGGCGAAACTTTAACCGCCGCACCTACGGGACTTGTTCGCTACTTTATCCCCCGCGGATTTTTCGGTTCCACAGAAGCACTCGCCACTTTGTTCGCATGTGTGTTGCCTTTCCCGGTGGCCGCGGCTTGTTTACGTCGAGATCGCGAAGAGACCGATATGTTCACTTGGATCGGGTTCGGCATTTCACTTTTGATCGCACTCGCGCTGGTGTTTACGTATCGGCCTGGATTGTGGTGGGCCGGTGGCGCGGGCGCGCTCGCACTCTTGCTGTTTCCGGGTGATCGTCGATTTAAACTTCTGCTGTCGATGGCTGCTGCGATTGCGGCCGTTTGGTTTTTACTATTCATGGTTTTCGATACGAGCTCGCAGGATCGCGACGGCGGAAAATTGTTCGATCGAATCGCAGCCGAAGAAGAAGCTCGAAACGATCAGCATCGCCTGCAGATGAATGGACTCGTTCGCGTCTGGGAAGATTCTCCGATATTTGGAATTGCCGGAGCTACTCCCGATCTGAAAGCAGAAACTTCGGGACAAGGCGTTCGATACGAATCTGTGAACGTTTACTTCTTGATCCTCGCACGCGGCGGACTTGCAGGGCTTGTGCTCTATCTCGCCTTCATCCTTCACCATCTTTTGAATACGCTGAGACTCTTTCACGAGATTCCAGCCTCGCATCATCGACATCGGGTCCTCGCGGCCGGGTGTTTCGCGAGTCAATGTGCCTTCCATGTTGCAGGACTCTATTGGGGAACCATGACCGAAGCATTTTCTATGAACCTATTCATTCTGGTCAGCTCGATGACACTCTATATGACCGAGCATTACGCCCATGGGCTGGTTCCTGACGACAATGCGCTATAACGCAACTCGGCAGCTTTCAAATGTCTCTCGAAATTCATTTGCCGTAGGTTTCGATAATTCTATAATTTGAGTGTTTTCAAACACTTCCGGGGACGATGCGCGCATGACCAAAGCCGACCTCATCAATCTAATTGCCGAAAAAGCCGGAATCACACGCGTGAAAGCCGAAACCGTCGTGAATACGATCTTCGATTCGATGGTTGAAGCTTTGATGCGCGACGATCGCATCGAAATTCGCGGCTTCGGTTCTTTCGTCAATCGTTACTACGAAGCGTATCAAGGGCGAAATCCACGCACCGGCGAAGTAATAAATGTCGAAGAAAAGAAACTGCCATTCTTCAAAGTCGGCAAAGAACTCAAAGAAGAAATCAATAAGCTCTAGTCGGTTGATGGATCTGTAGAGTTATTTTCGCGCGAGATACTGCATGATATGGTCGATGTCGAAGAACGTAACTGTTTCGACGTCGGTGAAATTTAGATACACGACATCGCGTGCCTGATCGGTGTCGTGCTTCATGACAAGACTCAAAATCAAATGTCGATCCTTCGAACCCGGAGAAGAGACACCATTTACAAGATATCCCATGAATTCCGCACCCGAACGCATCGTAATGCCGACGCGCGGATTTTCGAATTCGGGCGTGTCGCCAAACTTTTCGAAAATACGTAACCAGTGGTCAATCGCAGCTTGAGGAGACAACGGCATCAAATTTTCGCGGAGGGTCTTTACGCTTAGCATGTTGTTAGAATGCCTGAAGAAGGTCCTCCTCGAGAAGTAGCACGAACGTGAGATTGCGCAGACTAGACCAAGCGCCGGGCGTTAAGGCCAGATGAAACGTCAACAGCCGCAAGGAAAGGACGCACCATTTCGATATCAGATATTTGATGCACGGCCATGAAAAGCCGCTCGAGCCCAAGCGCGATGCCTCCTGCCGGAGGTACACCAAGATCAAAAGCCCGCATCAGTTCGTCATCCACGGGTACCGGCGCTCGGCCCGAACGGACTTTTGAGAGATTGTCTTTCTCAAAGCGCTTAAGGTTTTCACTCGGATCGTTCAGCTCGTGAAACGCGTTACAAATTTCTAAACCACGCCAGTAAACTTCGAACCGATCGGCAAAACCGTCCGGTGCGATTCGCGCGAGTGCAGCCATCGACGGGGGGTAGCCGGAAATCATAACGGGGCCGCCGGCTCCATACTTCTCGATTTTGGGCTCGATCTTTTCTAAAAATATACGGTGAAAAATGTCATTAAAATCGTCGTTTTCAACCGTTCGAACTTCGATAGCCGTGGCCGCTGCAGCTAATTCATCGCGCGTCGAAGTGGGCCGCAGGTCGAAGCCCGCGAACTCGCGGAATAGATCCCGCATCGACGCCCGCTTCATCGCTGCGCTCGGAGCAAGCTGCAGAATCAACGCTTCAGTGTCGTCCGAAATTTCTTTCAAGCTTGCGAATGATCGATACCATTCGAGCATGTGAAACTCGATGCGGTGGTGTGGTCCGCCCTCTTTGTTTCGAAAGCATTTTGCAATTTCAAAGATGCGCGGCAGCCCCGCACCTAGAGCTTTCTTGAGATTGAACTCCGGGGAAGTAATCAAGTACTGCTCGAGCCGAGTTTGATCCGATTCGGTTGTGACGATAAGCGGATCTAAAAACGGCTCTGTACCCGGCGATCGAGCGAGTGTCGCAGTCGTCACTTCTGTGAAACGTCGTTCGGCAAAAAACATTCGAATCGACGCTAAGAACTCAGACCAGGCTAAGGCTCGTGCTTGAAATTCTGCTCCTGCTTGAACGGCGGTGGCTCCACGTTGTGCGCACGGCGCGAAGAGAACCGTGTTGCCGTTTTCATCGACGCCAATCCAATCGCCGACCCAAAGCACTTCGTGCACGGGTGGAGCGCTCTCAGCCGCCTTCGGTTCTTTGAGTAAATCCGTGCACCAATCTTTCGCAAGTACGGCGATGTCATCGTCAGTTGAATTTAAGACGAGCGCGGTTCCGTCTTTGACAACAATCCGTCCGCATTTAAAACCAGCAAACGCGGCACTATCGAAAGCGGTGTAGCGGCTCCAGTGGTGAGCCATAAACAAATCGCGGGATGTAATGTAGTTGGCCGACGACATGTGCCTCTTTGAGGTAAAACCACTAAAACGAAAAGAGCAGTCCTGCACCTAGCACCGACTGGCGCTCTTGAACACCACTTTGTCCATCGATGGGCCGTCGAAGATATCGAAGTTTACCGAATACTTCGATTCCGAATTTGTTGGTAATCGCGAGTTGGAGGCCTCCGCCGGCACCTGCGCCGAATGCGAAG
>JAYSYF010000375.1:0-2924 GCA_043716655.1 Bdellovibrionales bacterium
CAGGAGTTTTCACCTTTTACGATAAATTATGAATTTCATTCGTTGCCCTCAGGTCATTCACAGGTTCTGTTTAGTGTAGCTGCAGTCTTGTCCATCTTATGGCCGAGGGTCTGGTGGCTGTGGCTGAGTGTTGCGATCGTTTTTGCTACGACACGGGTCATTACTCTGAATCATTGGGTTAGCGACATAGTCGCTGGAGCGGCGGTAGGAATGTTCGGTACGGTTTTAACTTTTCGTTTGATGAAGTTCGGAAAGAAACAATTTCTTCGCGTCGCCGGAACAACGGTTCTCGCATTTGGAGCTGTGGCATTTGCTCCCGCCCAAACGTTTGCGGATTCACCAGGTGCATTTGGTTTAGGTCTCGTCATCGGCGATCCGACTGGATTGAGCGCCGCTTACCGTATTAGCGGAGATCGATCTGTCGATGCAGCCATCGCTTGGAATTTTGGGCGCTACCCAGGCTTTGAAATGCATGGCGATTATCTTTGGCACCGTGCCGACGTTTTGCAGACAGGAAAATTCGGCTGGGATATGCACTACGGTATTGGGGCCCGATTGATTTCGATCGACGATCGCAATCAAAATGATCGGACGTATTTTGGTCCACGGCTGCCGATCGGACTTAGCTCGAACTTTGACCAAGCAGCGCTCGAAGTTTTCGGGGAACTGGCTTTGGTCATGAACCTCATTCCGGGTACTTCAGCCGACCTCGACTTCGGAATCGGTGCACGGATCTATTTCTGATCCTTTCGACATCGGGTCTTAATTATCAGACAAAGATTGAACGCATCGACCTTGGCGATATGTCGCTCGAACTTGAGTCGCTGGCTGATATCGACAAGACGATCGATGAACTTTTCGAGATTTATCAAGCGGAAGGTCGCACAGAATTGTTCGAAGAGATGTCCCCATACTTTGGCACACTCTGGCCGGCGGGCCGCATACTGGCCCATTATATTTCAGAACGACCGTTACCAGCGGCTCCTCGAATTCTAGAGATCGGGTGCGGACTCGCATTGCCATCGCTCTATTTGACGAAACGCGGTCTTTCAGTTGAAGCGACGGATATGCATCCTGATGTACCGATATTTTTGAAGCGCAATCGAGAACTCAATGGTCTTGGCGGTGAAGACGGTCCTCACTTTGTCGCACTCGATTGGCGGCTCGGAGCCAGTTCGGGGCGCACATGGGACTTGATCCTGGCGAGCGACGTTTTGTATGACAAAACGCAGCCCAAGTCCTTACTCGACTTTCTCTCGAACGCCTTGTCGCCGGGAGGCCGCGTTCTGATAGCTGATCCGGGCCGTTCCTACTTCCAGGGTTTCCTCGATGACGCTCTAGCACGTGGATTAACGGTGAAAACTGACGGTCTGTTCGGAGTCTTGATTGGCGAACTGAGTCGTGACGTGGTTTCATAACGCCCATGCGCGAAAGTCCTTTTGTACGTAGATCTCGTTTAGTAGCGGCCGCAGATTTGAAGCTTCGACAGGTGCGGGCGGTGGTTTTCCTTGTCGCCGCGTGCATTTCTTTTTGGGCTTCGACGCTTGCGAAAGATTCTTCGTTATCAACTGTCGTCTCGGGACTTGCGGGACTCGCATGGGTTTTGTTTATCACATCGATCATCGTCCATCGCGGCATGCGAAAACGCGCGCAAAGACTCGAGTGGCGTCAATTGCTTGAAACGCGTTTGCAAGGTCTGCGAGATCTTAAGCCAAGCTTGGAACTTGAATGGAATTACGATCCTGGTTCCGACGAAGACGGACGTGCGGCGAAACGCTTGATTCGGGATCTCGATGTACTGCCGAGCGCCCACGCGGCAAGTTCGTTTGCATCGTTGTTTCCATTCTTTCTTTCGAACGCCGGGCAGACACGTTTCATTCAATTGCTCACCAAGCCTGTCACCGAATTGTTGGAAGTTCGCAGGCGACAAATGGCCGTGCAGTTTTGGGAGAAGCGCGTAGTTTTGCGACGCAAGATTCTGCGGATATCGGCGACGCTCGAAGCTGCGCTCGATACATTGTCATTGACCCAGGTCGCGGAGGCAGCGGTAGCTCCCAAAGATTCGGGCAAGTGGCTCGCTCTTGTTGTGGTCGCACAAATTCTTTTCTTCGGATTGTGGACCGTCGCCGTGGCCGTTTCGCTCAAGTGGATTGCCACCGTTGGTCTCGTTCTCTGGTTAGGTTCTTATTTCATAGTCACGAGACGAATCGATTTATTTGCCGCGTACCCACGAGCGATGCTGCTGGGGAAAAACCTGCGAGTACTCCGAGACGTTTCCCTGATTCTGTCTCGGGTTTCGCATATTCCCGAAGCTGAACTGAAAGCGTTCATCGGCGAAAAAAATCCTGCTGAACTTTTGAAAACAATCGAGCGTGCTTCTGGAGCGCTCGGAGTTCGACAAAACCCGCTTCTAGCACTCTTAATTAATTTCGTGATTCCGTGGGATCTGTACTGGACGATTCAATTCGACCGGGCACGCCGCGACGTCGTTGGTTCTTTGCCTGCATGGCTTGATGGCCTAGCAGAACTCGAAGCATTTATTTCTCTCGCCGAATGGAATGCGGCGCACGGAAAAGCGTTGCCACAATTTCTCGAATCCGCAGAGGCGGGTGGAGGAATTTTGGTTGAAGCGCACAAGCTTGCGCATCCGCTGCTACCGGTCTCGCGTCGAATTGCGAACGATCTGTTAGTTACGAAGTCCGCTCGAAGTCATTTGATCACCGGTTCGAACATGTCAGGTAAGAGTACATTCTTGCGCGCGATCGGGCTGAATCTTCTGCTAGCTCACGCCGGCGCCAAGGTTACTGCGACCTCGTGTCGCCTCGTGCTTCTGCGAGTTGAGTCTTCAATGCGACCAGCAGATTCATTGTCGGATGGTTTTTCTTCTTTTTACTCCGAAGTTTCAGATCTCGTTGAAATCGTGA
>JAYSYF010000376.1:0-26447 GCA_043716655.1 Bdellovibrionales bacterium
CCAATCAGTCCGAGGTAAAGCGGATCCTGCATAAGTTCATAGATTCGCCAGCCGAGAATAACCGCCTGCATTTGCGTGGCGAAAGTAAACATGAATCGAGCGCTTAGAAGTTTCTTGAAATCAGTCGGCAGCTGCTGAAGGTCAGTCGGCATGCTTGTCAGTTTCGATTCCGGCAACATGATTTAGAAAGGCGATCGCTCCAACGGGTACGCCAAAGGTAAAGAGGTACGGCGAAAGTACTGAATTCCTCACCATTTCAAAAACTGGAATCGCAACGCTGAAAATCTGAACGTCGTAATCTTCGGTCGCCCAATTCAAACGAAATCTCAAAACTCCGACCAAAGAAAGTACGAGCCATCCAAGCCAGAACTTGGGACGAAGCAACAGCGCTCGATAGACAGCATAAGTACTGACGACGAGAGCGGCGATTCCCATGAATAGTAGCAAGAACGAACGCATACCATTTTCAGTAGGCAAGAACGCGACAGCGTTTCTTGCGGTTTCGACACTGTCACTGACAGTCATGCTCATGATGAAAGGTTTCGATTTCGACCATGAAGAGAGTTCGGACATTGCATTGAGTAAATTCTCGCTGTCATCAGAATACTTAAGAAGGAATGTCGAACTGAGAACCGGGTGATCGCCAATTTTTCCTTCGATCGAACCGAGATATGTCGCCTTCTGAACTGTGCGATCGCCCTTGCGTAATATGCCAGAGAGTTCTTCGAGCTTCGCGTCGGTCATGACATCGGGAAGTGAGAACAGTACTCGGGCCTTTAACGGATCTCCAGCGCTGAGGCTTGTGACCAATTCTCCGACAGAAATTTCGACTAACTTATCTTCCGCCGAACGGGGCCACATCCGGCTCGCAATACCAAGCGAAACCGAAATGAGAATCGCAATTGCTGCTGCTATATATTTTCGACGATTTGGCATACACAAAGTTCTATCAACTGGTTTACGAAGTAAACAGATTTGCGTGAGGGGCTTAAACCCAGCCGTGTGTTTTCTCGGAATTCTTAAGTTCTGAACCCAGTTTCAAAACTTGATTCCCGTTTGGCTGCTCAAGCAGGTAGGCGGGATTTTCTTTTGTCCCGTGTCGGGTGACTTTTGCGCCTTTGATTTTTTTCGTCACTGATTCGGGAATGACTTCAACACCTTCGCTTCTGCGTGTCCCTTTCCCCACGCCCATTCTACTTTTGAACCTTTTCGAAATTTCGCCATACAAACTCCTATTGCGGCACTTTCTTGAAGGCACCGCTGATCAACTTCAGCGCCGTCTCGTGCATCGCGGTGCCGGCGCCTTCATCGCCGCCGATGTTTGTGACGATGATATAGGCGCGCGATTTGAGCGGCGCAATCCAGATCGTAGACATATTGAGGCCATTGCTACCAGCGTGTGTCAGCGCATCGCCTCCGGCCCATGCTTGAGGAACGCGGATCCAGCCGCCGAATGTAAAAGCTTGTCCAGGTGGGGTCTCGTAGAGTTTTGCAAATGCGTGGTTGCTCACCCAAAGGTTTTTCAGACGACCGTTGAAAGCGTCAATATGAAGCTGTGCGAACTTCGCCCAATCTTTCATTGAGCAGTGCACAGTTCCAGCGGGACCGACAGTGGGCGGATTATCCGAATGGAAGTCTGGAAGCACGAATGCAGGTCCCGTGGATGCGAGTGTGTGGGGCCAGGGCTGATCGGGGACCAGAAGTTTGGGAGAAGCCGGCGAACCGAATCCGCAACTCAACATTCCCAGAGGGGAAAACAATTCTTCGCGCATCAGAGTTTCCCAGCTCTTACCTGTTGCAGACTCCATAATCGCTGCGAGAATAATGTAGTTCGCATTGCTGTATTCGTTTTTAGAACCCGGCTTCGATGACGGTGGGGCCGTGAGCATCGAGCTTGCGACGATTTTTCTGCCTTCAACCGGATCAAGCTCGGGATCCCAGAGTGTTTTCCACAAGACTCGTTTATCGAAGAGCTCGAGTGAGCCGGTCAGGCCCGACATGTGTGAAGTCAACATCGCGACCGTCACGGTTTTTAATGCGGGATTCATCTTGGCGGCGAACTCGGGAAAACTGGCCGCGAGCGTTTGATCCCAACGCATCAACCCTCGATCGATCAGTATTGCAGCGACTGTTGCTGTCATTGCCTTGGTGTTAGAACCAAGATGAAACTTATCTGCGACATTTGCGCGCTTGAGTTCGCCGTGCTTTCGAACGCCGCTAATAAATTGTTCGGTTGCAGCGCCATCGAGAATTGTGATCCCGAGAGCGGGAAGCTGATGTGTCTTGCGGATTTCGTTCATCATCTCTGCCGTCGACGGCATGGATGCCTTTGACAATGGGATTACCGTCAAGATGAGTATGGAAACCAGGGAAAGATTGAGTGTCGAGATCACTTTCATCACTCGCGATATAACTCTCGTGTTTATCTATTTTCAACTTATCAAACTCAGTTCGTGTTTGTTTGTAAAACGTACGGCTGGAGACGCATGATGCGGCGATGGGTACGCCAAAGCAGCGGGCGCAAATTCCTGATGGAAATTATAGGGACGATTTGAACGAGTCTTTGATTCTTGCTGCAGCGTACGCTTGCGCGGCTCGTGCCTCAATCAACACATCGGTCGCAACGAAAAATTCATGAGTCACACCGTCGTAGTTTCGATACTCGACAGAAACGCCAGCTTCCTTCATGCGTTGGTACAACAGGGCCCCCTCGTTTCTCAAAGGATCAAGTTCGGCGGTCATGACAGTCGTCGGCGGTAACTTCCTGACATCCGCCTTCAACAGACTGATGCGAGGATCTAATCCCTCGGTAAGAATTTCGAAGTACTGGGCAAGAAACCAATTCATTTTCGAGCGAGTGAGCGGCATGAGAGCCGACGTGTCGGCTGGATTAAATCGGTTGATCTGACCGTCGGCGATCGGGTACAGCGCGAGCACGTGTCGAGGTGGCCGCAGGTTTTCGTCGCGGGCGCGAATAGCAACATTCACAGCGAGGTTACCTCCTGCGCCTTCTCCGGCTACCGCGATGCGGGTGCCGTCACCGCCTATCGAGCGTGCGTTGGTTAGCAGCCACTTGTAAGAATTGAACGCGTCATCATGGGCAGCTGGAAATTTATTTTCAGGCGCTTTGCGATATTCGATCGATACGACGATTGCACCGGTTTTTTTAGCAAGGGCAACGGCGCTCGTTTCGTAGACGTCGATATCGCCAACGACCCATCCACCGCCTTGGAAGTAAAGAATGATAGGAAGCTGGCCGGCTCCGCCGGGTCGGTAGACTCTTGCGGGAAGATCTGCACGTGGTGTTCGAACCGTCGTATCCCACACACGCTCGAGTCCGAGAACGTCAGGAACTTTATTTGATTTCGCCAAGAGGGTGATCAAAGCGTCCGACAACGTCGGTTGAATTCGTGCCTCACTCACTCGCAGCATATGAAAGGGGCGGGGCCCAAGCGCAGCGTATTCGTTTAACAATAGCACCATGTCGGGGGAAGGCGTTCCCGGTTGAGCGCTCGCCGCTTGAGCGAAACCGAGCAACAAGAATGTCAGCGGCAATAGGAAGCGTTGTAGAAAAACGAGTTCATTCATTTAGGTAACGCCACTTTGTAAATGCTGAAAGTCATCCCGGCGATCGATCCACCTGCCGGCGCGATATCGCTACGCGAATCGGTAAACACAAGATCGCCAGCAGGGCTGATCGCAAGCGTGTCGATCCAATGCAATTCGGGATCGCGAACAAGCGTACGCATTTCTCCGGACGGCGTTCGATAGACAATTGCCTTCTTGTCGAGATCTGCCATGAACAGATTCCCGACCTTGTCGAACTCCATTCCGCCTGTATGAGGAATCGATCCTAGATCCTCAACGAGGGTAGTGACCACTGCCGGTGAGAGATTCACATTCGTCAGTGCACCGGTCGAGATACGGTAAAGGTGTCGGCCGGTCACACAGTGGTAATAAAGATATCCATCGTACAGTGCGATTCCATTCGAGTGACTTCGAAAAGGACGGCCGGTCCTTTTCAACAGCGGACTACCATTTTTAAAAAACGTCATGGCTTCGGACTTCGTCGTAGGACTTCCGTCCAAAACACGACGAACGACGCCCGTTTTCATATCCAACACAAGAATGGCGCCGAGGCCCGAGTCGGTGATGTAGACTGCGTTACGAAAATCATCAACGCGAAGTGCGCTCAGGTAAGAACGTGCCGGAGCAATCTGTTCGTCAAATTTCCAAACGTTTTTCACCAGGTTTGTCTTGAGGTCGAATTCGTAAAGCATCGCCTGGCCGACGACTCCTCTGAAGAGCGGGCTGCTTGGGTCGAGCACAAAAAGCGAATCACGATGGGCAAGTACTGCCTGAACGGAGGTAAAAGAATTTTCACGAGGAAGCCCATTCCATGAGTTCCAAGCGAGATCGGGGTAGGCCGCCCACGATCCGTTGGACTTAATTTCCACCACAGAAATACCGACACCGTCTCGCCAGCGCGGAAAATTCGCGAAAGTCCGACCGCTGTCGGTAATTGTGACGCCCGAAACCTGCATCCCAGAAAAGTCCGCGACCCCAGCTAATGCGGCTTTTTTGGTCGCGATCGTTTTTTCGGGTTGGCTAGAGTTTCTAATGTAGTCACCACAACCGGTTGCCAGCAACGCCGTCGCAGCTATGGCAGGTAGTAGTGTCTTCGCATTCATTACTTTCCCTCGAATCTTCCTGTAACGACCACGCCTATCGGCCGTCTGATGAATCGCATTGCAAAGCGTCTGCCGGGAAGCTGGAGAGTCGCTTGGACAAAGGCTTTGCGCCGAAAACTTTTTTCATTTGTGTGATGGGGGTTAAGCTTATGGTTTTCAGAATTCTAGTTTTAGCGGTGACGTTTTTCTCTGTTGAGGCGTTTGCAAGCGGAGTTGTCTGCGGAAGCGCGGATGGAAGCCTGAAGTATTCTTACAACAGTTCGTCTGGCCACTTTCAATACGGTTGGCGCTCAGAAAAAGATCGCAACCAAAAAGGCCACGCACATGACTACTGTAACGTACGTTCAACGCATGACCGTTACTTCTCCGACCGCATTGACGTATTTGTTCGATGGTCTTGTTCTCTGCGAGCAGTCGACCTACACAGGTCCTCCGCGCCCGTCGGCGCGCCCTTAGGCATCAGGTAACTTTGAAGTTACTGGTGGCGCTTGCGATCCCACCAGTAAACGCCGTACTCGATGGCCTCGCGCTGAAATCCCACCGATTCATAAATTCCGATCGCGTGGTAATCTGGATCGGCGCACATCACGAGCGTTTTATTTTTCGTATGGGCCAGCGTATGTCGTGCGGCCTGATAAACGAGTGTGCCGCATAATCCCTGGCGGCGAAATTCTGGATCTGTACTGACAATTTGAAATCGTCCGATATTTTCACGATGAAAAATACCGAGGCTGCAGACAAGTTTCCCGCTAAGAAACCCTCCGTACCATTCACCGAATCCTGCAGACACCATCGCTTGATAGCGAGAACTCTGGGACCGATAAAATTTTTCCCATTCGACGGTCGATAGGTTGTCATGCGCAGATCGGGTCTGCAGAAGGACGGATTCGTTCCATTCTTCTTTTGATTTGAGTGGGCGCACTTCCAGGGCTTCATTGAAGCGTGGTGGTTTGTGAACCGTCGTCGCCGATAAGACGGCCTTCAGTTCTAGCTCATATCCAGCTTCAAGAAACGCGCTGGTATCGCCAATGTCGTCACCGCCGACGGCCGGGTCCCATGCAAGCGTGACATGGTAAATTCGCTCGTCAGGAAACTCCTTTTTAAAGAGCGCGATCCACTTCGAAAAATCAGAGCGCGTGGGCGCGCGATTAAAAACAAGGAGATTGCCCCAAAAGTAATTCGGGTTCGTCAGCGTCCGTATGACGATGTAATCGCCGCGGTCGTCCACGTGTCCGTCGAAATCGGTGAAGATCATTTCGGATTTATATCCTAGCGACTTCAACTTCATTTAAATCCTCCGCCACAGGGCGCCCAAACGCGGAAAAACGCTCGGGCTTTTGGCCGGAGCGTTTTTAAACTATTGGGGTCGTTGCAATCACGCAAGGCACGCGCGTGCGCTTACTTGTGCTTCTTTTTCCCTTTGTGGCCTTTGTGCACTTTCTTGCTAGCGATGTCGCGGCTCTTTTTCGACTTCGATTTCTTTGCTTCGGCATCGTCGATGTGAGCAACGGTAACGGTCGCGAATGAAAGAAGTAACATAAGAACCATAAGCTTTTTCATGTGAATCCTCTTGTTGATGAGCGCCTATATCAATCGACGGAAGCTCGCTTCAACTAAAGTTTCGACTGATATTTGCCACATTACATTCTGAATTTGAGACGCAGACTACTTCTTCTGCGGCACAGGTGCCGGCCCTAATGCGTCACGGAGTTCGGCGTGCGCAATAATAAAATCGGGGTCTTGCGGCAGATACTGCAAATAGCGAGTAGCTAGCTTTGAAGAAGGATCGCGCAAAACAAACTCGATGCGATCACGAAACTTTGCAATGTCGCTTTCTGATACATTCTCGGTTTCATCCAAGAACTCGTCGACTTCTGCCATCAGCGCAGAGAGCGGCTTCAACCACGCGAAGCTTTCGTCTCTCGTCAGAAGGTTGAAAAACTCGAGTGGCGCAAGATGGCGATTCAATCGTATTTCAGCGGCGATTCGCTCGTTGTCGAGCAGCTGCTTGTGCACAGCCTTGAGGACTTTGCTGATTCTCTCGAGGTTTGGTTTCATGTGCTCTTCTTACAAGGGAAATCAATTTAACTCAACAGATGCTCGTCGCCTCTGTCGAGTTGGCGTCGCAGAGAAGTTAGGGTCGCGATGGCAAGCAGACTCAGCTGTTGCCCAATCGAAAGATCTACATTGAACGCTTGCGCGATGAAGAGCGCCGCAAGCGTAAGGTAAATATTTGTACCGTCGAGATTGAATGAATATCCGCTCGGTACCACAAGCCCAACGAGAATGTTTATACAGTTGTTTCATTCGCCTTAAGTAAACCGCCTGATCCGGTTAAGAACAACCATTGTGCTTGGGGGGATTGACGAATAGGAGTTCCCCACGAAAAAGGCGTTGGCACTGTTTGGACCCGGAATTCTTGTCTCGGTTGGCTACATGGACCCGGGGAATTGGGCGACTGATATCGAAGCCGGAGCGAAATACCGGTATGCGCTGCTTTTTGTTGTTTTGCTCTCGAGTGTTGCGGCGGTTTTTTTACAATGTTTGAGCATGCGTGTGGGTTTGATAACGGGACAAGACCTGGCGCAGTTGTCGAATGCACGCTTCGGCCGGAACTCGAATTTCTTCTTGTGGCTGATGGCGGAGTTCGCCATCGTCATGACCGATCTCGCCGAGGTGCTCGGAACCGGCCTCGCGTTTCATCTTCTTCTTGGAGTTTCGCTCGAAACGGGAATTCTCATGACCGTCATCGACACCATCATTGTGTTGGGATTAAAGGGCAGAGGCTATCGGCGCATCGAGGCGATAGTGCTCGGACTCGTCATTACAATCACGGGTGCATATTTCGTTGAGCTCTATTTGGTTCAGCCCGATTGGCCAGCTGTCTTCCGGGGTTTCGTTCCGAACTTAGAAGCGCTGCCGGGAATCGAACCGTGGTACATCGCCATTGGAATTCTGGGCGCAACGGTGATGCCGCATAATCTCTTTTTGCATTCATCGATTGTTCATATGCAAAAACGCCTGACTGGTACTTCTGAGAAACGGGAAGCACTTCGGCTTAATACCATAGCGACAGTTCTGTCGCTCGCAATCGCATTCTTGGTGAACGCAGCAATTTTGATTTTAGCCGCTGCGGCGTTTTATGATTCAGGCCATCGAGAAGTCGCTGGAATTGAAGAGGCTTACCATTTGCTCGACCCGATTGTCGGTGGTTCGCTCGCGAGCCTCCTGTTCGGAATCGCATTGTTGGCAGCAGGCCACAGCTCGACATTCACTGGGACAATCGCAGGCCAAATCGTCATCGAAGGTTTTATGAAGTGGAGAATCCCACTATGGCAAACCCGATTCATTGCACGCGCGCTCGCGTTGGTTCCGGCCTATCTCGGCGTTGTTTTTTTGGGTGATCACGCCCTCAGCAGAATGCTTGTACTCAGTCAGGTCTGCCTCAGCATTTTATTGCCGTTTACGATCGGTCCGCTTCTGGTTTTTGCGGCAGATAGAACTTTGATGCGAGAATTCGCGATCGGTCCAAAAACGAAAATCTTCGCATGGATCTTGTTCGCCGTTATCCTGATGGCGAACGTCGTGCTTCTTGCCCAGGTACTCCGGCCATAAGCGTTTATCCAATAGGATGAGGAGCTACATATGAAGAAGCTCATGCTAAAGCGACGCAATAACGAATCTCATTGGGTCGGCGACGGTTTTCCGGTTCGCTCGGTTTTCACCTAAAATGATGACGCGAAAATGATCTCGCCTTTTCTTTTGATGGACTATGCGGGTCCGGTCGAGTTTCCAGCTTCGACCTCGAGCCATTTGCGCGGAGTCGGTGAACACCCACATCGTGGATTTGAAACCGTCACGATCGTCTATGCCGGTGAAGTCGAGCATCGCGATTCAACTGGCGGCGGCGGCAAGATCGGACCCGGCGACATTCAATGGATGACTGCGGCTTCCGGTCTCGTTCACGAAGAAAAGCACGGGCGCGAGTTTTCGAAACGGGGTGGTCTGTTTGAAATGGTACAGCTGTGGGCGAACCTTCCGGCAAAAGACAAAATGTCGAAGCCGAGATATCAGGGAATCACAGATGCATCGGTTCCCAAGATCGAGCTCGCACATGACACGGGTACACTTCGAGTCATCGCTGGAGAATACGGCGGACGACTTGGACCGGCGCGAACTTTTACACCAATCCATCATTGGGATTTGCGTTTGAGTGCAAGCAAAGGCACCGAGTTAAAAATGCCGAAGGGATACACGACGCTCGTGTTTGTGTTGGATGGACGGGTTCGCTTGCGGGAGGCGAAGTCATCGAATCGGCGGAACTCGCGGTGCTCGACAAAGACGACGAGAATTTTACTCTCGAGCCAATTGGCCAAGATGCAAAAATTCTCGAGAGCGGACGAATGGGGCAGATCGGCGTCGTAAAAGAAATCTAGTTTGTGCCGATTTCTTTTTCCTTCTCTTTGCGCGCTTTCAGGGCTGCGCGAAGACGTTTGAGGGTCGGAGGAATACTGTCACAGTTATCTTCTTTGCCGAAAGCGTCGAGCGTTGGCTTTGCACCGTTCGTACCGCAAGATCGAGTGCTTATGGTTTCGATCTCGCGGGTAAATGTCATCGGAACTAGCGGTTCCGGCAAATCCACATTCGCTAAAAAACTTGCAGGCGCTCTCGCGTGTGAATACGTCGAAATGGACAAGGTTTTCTGGCTACCGAATTGGGAAGAGCCGACGAACGACGTTTTTTTACCAAAGCTTGAAAAGGCTCTTGCGGGTGAACGTTGGGCCTGTGATGGAAACTACGGCAGGACTGTACCGGTCAAGTGGCGAAACGTCGACATGGTTGTCTGGCTCGACTATTCGTTCGGTCTTACTTTGTATCAAGCGGTCGTTCGCGCAGTTCGCCGTGCGTGGACCAAAGAAGAAATGTGGGAGGGCACGGGTAACCGCGAGTCCTTCCGAAAAATGTTGTTTAGTAAGAAGTCGATAGTTTGGTGGACGATCACCTCGTACGATACGATGCGGGAACGGCACGAAAAGTATTTTGCAGATCCTGCTTTCAAGCATATCCGGTTCGTCCGATTGAAAGACCACTCCGAAGCGGATGCATTTTTGCGCTCGCTACCCGTGCAGACACGCGCCGATAGGACTAATCTTGAATCGCATATTTAATTTCCAGTTTTGCCTATTGCTTGTGAGCCTTGCTTCGGCGCAGGTCAACTTGAGAGTGTCGAGATGCTCCGAATGCTTCCCGGTGAAGATGTTCGCGCAGTGTTGACGAAGTGGGCGGTCGATCATTCCGTGAAGGCTGCATCGGTTCTCTCTGCTGTCGGAAGCCTGAAGCAGGCAAGTCTTCGTTACGCGGGAGAACCGACAGCGACCGTTTTGCAAGGACCCTTCGAAATCGTCTCTTTGTCTGGAATGTTAGCGGCTTCCGGTGTGCACTTGCATGTCGCGATCGCGGACAAGGTTGGAAAATCTCTCGGTGGACACCTGGACGAAGGTTCACTCGTACATACGACTCTCGAAATTGCTATTGGTGTTTATTTCGGTGTCGAAATGCTGCGACAGAATGATGCGCGAACCGGATACAACGAATTGTTCCTTCAGGGCTGCCGCTAGTTTTCGCGGCCGCGCACGAATTGCGCCGCCAATTCAATGTCAGATCGAAGGTCTTCAAGGCGCCGCCGAGCTTCATCGTCAGTTGTCGACCTCAACACGGCGGACGGATGCCACGTCACGATCACAGCAGACGCGATTGTCAAATCGCTGATGATCCGTCCGCGCTCGGTTGAGATTTTTGGAAGACGACCGAGCACTGCGGTACCAGCCGTTGCTCCTAGGGCAATAATAATTTCCGGTTTCACCTGAGCAATTTCCGCTTCGAGCCAAGGCTTGCACGCGTTCATTTCGCGTCCGTTCGGTTTTTGATGCAGTCTTCGTTTTCCCTGTGGTGTCCACTTAAAATGTTTTACTGCGTTGGTTAAGTAGACGTCGTCCACTGATACGCCGGCATCAGCAAGAGCCTTCATCAAAACTTTCCCTGCGGGTCCGACGAAGGGAAGCCCGGCCAAATCCTCTTGGTCGCCCGGCTGTTCTCCGATAATCATTATTTTCGAAATTCGCTGGCCAGAGCCAAACACAGTTTGTGTTCCCGTTTTATAAAGCGGGCAAGCTTTGCAAGATTTCGCACTTTCTTTGAGCGACTTTAGTGAAGCGGTAGGGTCGACAACTGCGGCTTCGCGATGATTTTTCGCCATCGACTGCAGTCGAGCGGGTGCATCCCGAATCAGTTCGGGAATGAGTGCTGACTCGGGCATGCTCGACCAGTATTTCGGCGCCATTTCGGCCTTCATCGCTTTCACCTTGATACGTGCAGGATTGAAAATCGATTTGTAGTAGGTCTTCCAAACTTCGTCCCATTCATCACGGGTCTGAAAAGCGTGTTGCTCCATTCCCGGACCAAACGTCAAGGTTTCGAGATTCCAATGGGCAGACTCATCGGGAGTAAAAATCGACCATCGGCGATCGCCAAACCGTCGAACAAAAAATGGGGCCGCTGCATGAACGATGAGATGTTCGGGTTTATGCCAGGCAAGATAAAGCTCTTCGCCGTCGATCTCGCTCTTTTTGAAACGCACAAACGCGTGCATCTTATGAATATCACGCGACACCGATTTCTTTAAAAGCTGTGCACGAAGCACATCCGGATCGACAGCTATCTGCAACAGATTCGGATTCTCAATCCGCAACCTAAACAAAATCCGATAAAGCAAAGCCCAGCGACCCTCATCCCGCGCGAACGAAACTGTTTTCGCTAAACTGAGAAAGTCAGCACTTACCGTGAGGGGCCTGCTGCCTGCGGAGAATTTTTTGTCCGAGTTCGAGTTTAGCGAAAACAAGCTCGGAGTATCTTCATGCCAGTGGATTTCCTCGGGATGAACTTCCCGAAGAACGAGATCGCGCGCGGCCGTCCGCCAGCTTTCGAATGTTTTTTCGAATTGTGGCTGTTCCAATTTAAATCGCAATTTCGATCGGCGCTAAAGTTTGATCGAAAAGAGAAAGTTGCTGCGCCTTCGGCCTCAAGCGTAAGCTTAAGTTTTCACTATCGAGCATCCACACGTCGGGATTGTGATCTGAGGTCACGACGAAATATTTAGCCCGTGCGACGGTGACGTGCATCTTCTGTAAATCTAAAAGGCTGATTTTATGAAACTGTCTTAGTTGCAAAATACGATCGACATTTTTTACGCCAATGCCAGGTATTCTCAGCAATGCGGCTCGCGGTGCTCGATTGACGTCGACCGGAAAAGCTTCGCGGTGTTTTAGAGCCCAAGCAGTTTTTGGATCGATGTCGAGCGCAAGATTCGGATCGGCGTCAGTGACTAATTCGCGCGCCTGAAATCCATAAAAACGCATCAACCAATCTGCTTGGTACAGTCGATTTTCGCGAACAAGAGATGGTTTTTCGGCTGGCAAAAGAGCATCGGCACCTGGGATTGGACTGTAAGCAGAGTAATATACGCGACGAAGCGAAAATGTCTTATAAAGTTTTTCAGACGTCGTAAGAATAGACGAGTCTGGACTGTCGGTTGCTCCCACCACCATCTGTGTCGTCTGACCCGCTGGCGCAAATGCAGGTGTCGATTTAAATTTGCGTGCAGAGTCTTTAGTTTCGATCACTTTATCTGCGATCTGTTGCATCGTCGTAGTAGCGGCAGAAATCGTTTTTGCAGGCGCAAGTTTGTCGAGATCCTTTTGCAATGGCATTTCAATGTTGGCACTAATGCGGTCTGCCCACTTACCGGCTTCTTCAGCGAGCTCCTGCGATGCACCGGCCACGACTTTCAAGTGAATGTATCCATTAAATTTGTGCTTTTCGCGAAGCCCCCGAGCCACGGCAATCAATTGCTCCATCGTGTCGTCTGAGCTTGTGATGATTCCGGAACTAAGAAACAAACCTTCGATGTAGTTGCGACGGTAGAATTCGAGTGTCAGCGAAATCACTTCTTCGACAGAGAAACGCGCGCGCCGAACATCGCTTGAAACGCGGTTCACGCAGAACTTGCAATCGTAGATGCAATAGTTCGTTAGCAAGATTTTGAGTAAGCTAATGCAACGACCATCCGGAGCGTAGCTATGGCAAATTCCCATACCCTCGGAATTACCCATTCCGTTTGGATCGCGTTTACGGCTTCCGCCGCTGCTCGAACAAGACGCGTCGTACTTTGCGGCGTCCGCGAGTATCCCGAGTTTGTTTTTAACGGACTTAAGCGAGCTAGGGAGAGTGGACATTACTAACAACTAACTTACACGTCGATGCATGTCACTTGAACATCGATGTTTCCTCCCTGAAACTAGTCTCGCGGCGGAGGTTTCATGAAATTATTAATTCAGCTTTTTTCGATTTGTCTCATCGGGCTTTCGATATCGGAAGCGCAAGCGAAGGACCTACGTACGAACGAGACTTCGATCGCTACTGCGCCAGAATGGTTGACCGAGTCGCGAGTCGACCGAGTTACATTTCGGATTCAGCAAAAGCTTGAGTGGACAACACGGCGAACCAACATGAAATTTTATTCCGACCGAGCCGAGTTTGAACGAGCACATACGCTCGGGCCGAACGCAATGGCAGTGACTGTCGGCCGAGGCAACACCGCGACAGTCCATTTCGGTCCACGAGTTGTGGAAAGTAATTTCGACGAAGTTTTTGGCCACGAGCTTGTGCACGTGATCGTTCTGCAGAAATACAAAGGTGCAATTCCGAAGTGGCTCGAAGAAGGTTTGGCGAACAACTATTCGAATCACGGCAAGGTCGACTACAAATGGTTAGCGACCCAAAAGTTCCCAGACGATGTTCAACAACTCGCACATCCATTACTGGGATCAGCTCAAGGGATTCTCTATCGCTATGAAGCGTCCCAGGCCCTCGCAGAAATGCTCGAGAAGAAGTGCGGTTTGGAAAACCTCGTCAGACTCAGCGTGCAGCGCAAAATGGAAGACTACATAAAGTCGTATTGCGAAATCAAAGATCTCAATGCAGCATTCAAAACATGGGTCACATCGAAAGCGGGTACGATTTGAAAACGAAATTAATGAATTGCTTTAAGCCGCTAGCACAACCAACCGCTGCTTCTGTGGGACTGTTGTTGCTTCGACTTTTTGCGGGTGTTGCATTCATGGTTCATGGTTGGGGAAAAATTCAGAACCCGATGGACTGGATGGGTCCGGGCGCACCGGTTCCAGGATTTCTTCAGCTCTTAGCTGCCGTCGCAGAATTCGGCGGGGGACTCGCGTGGATATTAGGTCTTTTGACCCCGCTCGCCTCGTTGGGAATTGCGATCACGATGGCCGTTGCCGCAATGGTGCACCTTGCGGTTCTCAAAGACCCGATCTTTCCTGCAGGTCCGGGCACAGGTTCAGCCGAGCCGGCACTTGGTTATCTATTCATCGCGTTGGTTTTGTTGACCGTCGGCCCAGGAAAGTTTTCTGCAGATCGTAAGATCTTCGGTCCGCGCCTCTAATTAACGTTCACTTCCTCTGAAGCGATTATAACCCGCTCATTCGATGGTGACGGCTACACGACCCCATGGTCGGTTGCCGTCACATACATAATTATTGAAGGAAAAAGATCCTCGGGGGATCTCCTTAAGTATTTTTCGGGGTGGGGTATTTGTGCGCGGGGGACAGCGGGCGTTTCTTTTTATTTTAGTGTTCATGGTGCTTTCATCGACATTTGGTTCTTCGGCCATAGCACAAGAGGCTGAGCGACTTCTTGGTCGCGATGTCATGGCTTCGGTGAAATCGATGCCGAAAGAAGTTCGCATCTATCATTACTTCAATGTGAAAGAGCTGTGGGACGAACTTAAAACGCCGCAGGGTCGAGGCAGCTATGTCAGTCGGTATCTCACCGACGTTACGGGTCGCTTCTGGGATTTGAATTATCACGCAGCCGCCTACATCAACGCCGGTCCGGGGCTCTATTTAGCCATCGATCCGTATGTGGCCTTTATTCAAAACTTCGGAAATACGATGGTCGAACTGAAGGTTCCCAAAGGAACTCGATTTATAAACGTAGTGAAGCCCGTTCCGATCTCTAAAGAAACGCTCGATGCACTCGTGAAGGAGGGCATCATCGCTCGCCACCAGGCCACGTTCATTTTCTACAAGGCGGGCGGACCAACGAAGCTTGGATTTTATCGCGACACTTTGAAGAATATGACCGATCCGGGATATGAAAAATTCCGTACGATTGTACTTAAGATCTTCCAGAAGAACGCCATTCAGTTCATCGAGTACAACTGGGACACGAAACTCTCGGGCTTTTGCAATCCGAAGAGTGCGTCGGCGTTCAATTACGTCGGCACTTCGCCGTGGGATGGAAAGTACGCGGCGATTCCGATGTTATCGACATTGTCGTTCCCGGATACGACATCCGACGAGCAAGAATTATCGGCTCGAGTAATAAAATTCAGGGATCTTCTCGGCCAGATCGACGGAATGAAGAAGCGAGGAATGAAAACTCCTGCGAGTTTGATTTCTTCCGTTTATTCCACGGCGGAATATAAACAAATCAAAGACATGACCTACAGCTGCGATTGATTTGCGCATGCGTCATTGCTGAGCTACTTACCCTTTCATGAAAACAAAAAATCTTTTGGGGCTCGCTGCCGCATTGGCTGCGACTCTGGTCGTTCATTCGGCCAATGCTTTTACTGATGTGTGCACGTTAGCAACTACGGAAGTGCCGGGCTCGATCCGCGTCTCTTCCCTCGAACTCGCTTCTTACAAAGAGAAGATGAAATCCGAGTGCGAACTTTCCGAGAAGTACCAGCAGATGGTACTCAAGGCGCGAAAGTTTGGAATCACACTCGAGCATATCAGCGAGTATCAGGCGCTTCGCTATGTCGATCGCAACTTTTATGAAGGTGCACGAGCGAGCAATACGCCTGTACCGGTCATCTATCAGCTGCTCAAATCTGACTATTCAAAAGACTGGGCTCAACGCTCGTCTATTATATGGGACGGTTTCACTATCGGCGCACGACAGCTCGAAAGCGAGCGCGCACGAATCGCTGCCGGCGGAAGACTCGAGCTTCAGGATATTTCGCGTCTTCAGCGAGGCTTCTATACTTTGTCAGACGAAGCCGGAGATTTTTCTCACGCGCATTCACCTGGCGTCATGAAACCAGCTGCACCGAACGACCGTTACTGGTGGCGTTTGAAACCTGAAGAAGTCGATCGTACGAAAGCAATTGTCGCGGACGTAAACGAAACGTTCGCTTCTTATGGCTTCATCAAGTCGGGTCTCGCAGGCCTGTACGGCGACGTTTTTCAGAACGAGATCATCAGCGTTCGTCAAACTGAAGACGGCGGCATGGGACTCTACGGTGGAGACTCGCGCGCTAATCAGGCTCACCTTCAGAACTGGTTGAAATTGTTTAACGGAGCACTGGCGCAGGCTCGTGCCGGACAACACATGGCCTGGAACAATCGCCTTGTGACTCCAGCCGAAGTGGCGCTTCTTTCTCAGCAGTTATTCGTCGACGTTCATCCGTTCACTGAGGGGAATGGTCGTACGAGCCGATTGGTCCAAGAGATCGTCCTCACATTGTTCGGCATGCCACACGGCTCGTCGGGTGATTTGATGGAGAACGACGTTCTCACACGTCAGGGCGAGTACTACACGCAAGCGATCACAAAAACGAAAGCGTTGTTGGCGTCAGTCGATCAGTGTCTTGAAACAGGATACAATGAAGAAGCGAAATCGAGCGGAGCGAAGAGCGAACGTTCGTCGAAGGGCCAATCTTCTTCGCGAGTTGCAGAACCAGTAAATGCGGCGTCTTTGAATCAGTCGACGCTCGCCTACAACTGCCGAATTCTGAAATAGAAATCTAGATAGCGGTCTTCGGTTTATCGACGACCTGTTTTTCCTGGATGAAGTACCGAAGGCCGATCATGGCTCCATAGTGATCGGCCTTTTCATTTGGCTTACCGGTCACGCTCAAAGAATAAATCCCATCGAGCACGATCGCATAGCGGGGCCAACTGTACAGTTCGGTTTGAAGCGAGAGGTCGATGCCGTATTCAACGCTGTCACGGGCAGAAGTGTCGATACCTGGCGACGGCGTGAAGTCGTTGTGAAGCTCACGCACATCGCCCATTGAGTACGCCGATGAAAAGGCCAACGCCACGGAGAAAGTGGACGTCACCCAACGTCGGTAGCCCATTGTGATATGTAGAGCTTCGGTCACTTCGCCAACGTACATTGCTGCCACGTCGCGGAAGTACTGTTTGTTGATGTGGAACAGTCCGACTTCAAGCTGGCCAACGTCGCTGACGTCGCCATTTGCCACGAGCGCGATGCCTCCTGACCATGGAGCACGAGCGCCTGAGTGCGACGTTTCAAAGTTTGTTCGGTGAAGAATGAAACCAAGGCTACCCAAAACGTTGCCTTCTTTTGGCGAATAGGCGGAAACTTGAGTCGGCGCGAGGATTGCCATGAGCGTAGCGGCGGCATAAAGAGTTGCGGCGGCGATCGGAAGTAAGGTTTTAACGGCGTTTATGATGTTACGCATGGATGAAGACTAGAATTGATGACGAACGAACTCCAGTTGAAATCCGCACTTTTATGTTTGTTTGTTTTGTTTTCGGCCGCGCCGGTGCTCGCTGAAGACACGAAACCAACAGAAACGTGGGAAGAAAAAGCGATCGATAGCAATATTCGCGTCTCGCGTTGGTTCGATCGCGTGGCCGAATATATCGACCTATTTGTTGCCGGGCGTCGGGTTACGACCCGACGTAATGAAACGACTGTGCGAATCGAAAACAGTTCGGTCTACCGAGAGGGTATCGGCGTAACAAATTCTACGGCGCCTGGTCTGAGTCTGAGACTGCCAAATGTCGAAGAGTATTGGAGCTTGAAGTTCACGTCCTACGATGAAGAAGAAGAAAAACGTAGTTCGGAGAGCGCTCAGTACGGACAGCGGCCCCGGAATAAGAACTACGGTGCGACCATCGGTTTCTTCAGAAAACTTGGAAACGTGAGAGCGTCATTTCAGCCTCGTGTGGAATTACAGAATCCGCTCAAGGTTTCGCATACGATGACCTTGGATACGACATCGAACATTGGCACTTTCGCACAGGTTTATCCAAAACTTGAACTCTTCGCGAGTTCAGATAAGGGCACCGGAGTATTCAACCAACTCAACTTCGCTATCCCGTTGAACCCGGTCTATACTTTGACCCTTGTGAATCAGTCGAATTACGAAGACAAGACTCACATCTGGGCTGTGGCTAATGGATTTTCGGTCGGCCGACAAGTCATCGAGAATGGCACCATTGCTTACAGTCTGTTCTTCAACTCGAGCAATCGGCCGGCCTATCATCTTGCGAGCTACAGCATCGCGACCACATGGAATCATGTTCTTTATAGCAAGATTTTAGATTACAACATCACACCGCATTTGGACTTCTCGAGAACCATCGACTTCACAGGTCGCTTCGGTCTGAACTTCAACGTCAATTTGCAGTTCTAAATCGCGGAAGCAATTCGGGTTACACCGGCAGGTGAACGACGTCGATGCCAACGGATTTCAAAAGGTCGATCGATTCGATGGATCGATATTCGGTTCTGTAAAAAACTTTTTTTACTCCACCCAGATTAATTAATCTTTTTGCGCAGGCAGTGCAGGGAAGATGTGTGACAAAAACGTGCTTTTCGATCGAGCGAGCCGAATCGCAATTGATGACTGCATTTTCTTCCGAATGCAAACATCCGCAGTTTCCAGCATCGGGACGATCGCAACAATTCGGTAAACCGGCGGCATTGCCGTTATAACCCACAGCCAACACTTTCCGGTAATCAGTGGAGGTAATAACTGTGCCCACATTCAATCGAGCGCACGTCGATCTCTCGGCCAGCGTTAAGGCTAGGTCCAAGTAAATCTGCTGAAACGAAGGTCGGGTTTTCTGGCCAGCTTCCATAGCGCCAAGTAAATCCGACTCGCCCGGTTTGTCACGGCCTTTGACGGGCGCCGGGACGGGCGTAAGATAAAATGCAGAGGTGTTCGTGTCGTTTACCCGCTACCAGAAGTTCGTTATTGCCGTTCTCGCATTTATGCAATTCACCATCATTCTCGATTTCATGATTATGGCGCCACTCGGAGCGATCATGATGCCTGCGCTCAACATGAGCCCAAAACAATTCGGAATCGTTGTTTCCGCTTATGCATTTAGCGCGGGTGCCGCTGGACTTCTCGCGGCTGGATTTGCAGATCGTTTTGATCGAAAAAAGATGCTTCTGTTTTTCTACGTCGGCTTTTTGTTCGGAACGCTTTGCTGTGCGCTCGCGCCGACGTACGAGCTTTTAGTCGCGGCCCGAATCGTCACTGGAATCTTTGGCGGCGTCATGGGTTCGGTTGTCTTCGCCATAGCGACCGATTTGTTTCCATTCGAACAACGCGGTAGAGTGCAGGGATATTTGCAGACCGCATTCGCGGCGAGTCAGGTATTAGGACTTCCTGCCGGACTCTTTTTATCGAACCATTGGGGATGGCACAGCCCATTCCTGATGATCGTTGCACTCGGCATGGTCGCAGGAATTTTCGTGTTTATCCGCTTGAAGCCAATCGATGTTCACTTGCACATACCGAGCGACCGCACCCCGTTTCGCCACTTCACATCGACGCTCACAAACCCCAAATATATTTTGGCTTTTGTCGCAACGGCATTTCTTTCGCTGGGCGGATTTATGATCATGCCGTTTAGCAGCGCGTTCACTGTCAACAACGTTGGCATTCACATTGATGATTTACCGCTGATCTATCTCGTCACCGGCTTATTCTCGATCGCGATCGGACCACTCGTCGGTCAATTCGCAGATAAGTTAGGAAAATTTCGCGTGTTTGTCGCGGGCAGCATTCTGAGCGCAATCATGGTGGTGATTTATACCAATCTAGGAAAAACGTCTTTGCTGTTGGTTATCGCAGTCAACGTCATCATGTTCGTGGGTATCTTTTCGAGAATGATTCCGTCGCAAGCATTGATGTCTGCGATCCCGGCTCCGGCAAGTCGCGGTTCATTCATGTCCGTCAGCTCATCTCTGCAATACGTGGCTGGTGGTCTCGGTTCTGTCATAGCGGGAATGATCGTCGTAGAAACGCCGAAACATTATATCGAACATTTCGACACGATCGGGTTCGTGATGGTCGGAACAATTTCCGTTTCCGTCGTCTTGATGTACTTCATCAATCGAATAGTCGGGAAGCCGGCGTGACTCGATTTTGTCTAGTTTTGTTGATGATCACTGCGACCGCCGGTTGCGCCTCGAAACCGAGTGCGGAAGAACCGCCATCGACAATGACGGACTCGGACACAATGATTCCAACAAAAAGAAATCTGCCAAAGGTGGAGTCTCCTCCTGAGATCCTCGTCGACTATCTGGGGCTTCACCGATCGTTGGGACTCGATCGCGGCAAAGATGATTTAGGGTATGTCGAAAAACAGTTCGAAACCTGTGCGGTGGGATATGGTTATTCGGCATCGAACAATTGTCGTCGCGAAACGTTTGTCTCGATTCAATTCCAGATTTTATGTCGCGACTCGGAAGGAACCATATCGACTGCGTTGGGGCGGGAAGACATGAAACCACTCAGCGGAAGGTCGCTGAACTGGATTATTCAAGGAGCCCGAGGAACAATGCGGCTCGACGGCGAAGGATTCGGACAAATCAAAACGACGTTTCGCAGGTCCCAGAGGCTTCAAAGGCTGAAATTGTCCGTCGACAACGATTTTGTTTACGTCCGGGCGGGAGAAGTAAAACGGTTGGTGACTCCGCGCAATTGGTGCAACTAAAACATTCGATATGGATAAAACCGAACGGCACTTGGCGCTAATTCCTCTTTGGATCATTGCGATCATAGCAGTGGGCACGGTGCTGCACGACGCCGCGGGAATATTCCTCTGGGTGATTGCATCGTTCTTTCTCTTCGCGTTGCTGGACCCTGCATTTGTTCAACTCAAACGCCGCAAAGTTCCGAAACTGGCTGCTGCACTTATATTGGTCGGCACGGCCGTTTTTCTATCCGGCATGTTCGTATTCCTCCTGGCTTACTTCTCATCCAACATCGTCGCTGAATTAGAAGATACAAAACGTATCTTGCTGGATTATTACGGTTCAATCAGTACCGGTTTCAAATCTTGGATTGATGGATTTACGGGAATCGCATCTCCGGCCAATAGCGGTCCGATAAAACCTATTCCCAAAGTAGAGATGGTTGAAACTTCACCGTTCGGCGGCGAATTGGGACTGACTCTCATGCATGGCCTCGGCAGTGCTTTGACCGTCGTTACTTTTGCGGCCCTTTGGCCGATCCTGACATTCTTTTTAATCGCCGAGCGAGACTCACTCGCAAAAGTTGTCGGTCGCGCTTTTTCTCGCCCGGGCCAGGCCCGAACTATTTGGAAGAAAATTGTCGAATCAGCCGGCGCCTTTTTTCTTGGGAACCTGATTCTCGCGCTGGTGAGTTATCCGATTTTCTTAATCATCATGCTGGGTTTTGGCGTCAAATCGCCATTCACCCAGTCGGCACTTGCAAGTTTCTTCAATATTGTTCCGTTTGTCGGTTCAGTGTTGGCGGGTTTGTTGCCCTCACTTGCGCTGCTTTCTCAGACCGAGAATTTAGGACTGACTATTACACTCTTCGCACTTTGCATGGGTGTGCATTTCGTCATCGCAAACTTTGTAACACCGAAAATCCTCGGCTCGCGCGTCGACATTAACGCTGCGACTTCGACTATTGCATTGCTCGTCTGGGGAGAACTTTGGGGAGGGCTAGGTTTGCTATTGGCAATTCCACTGACTTCACTCATCAAAATCCTCATGGAGAATTCCAACAGTGCATGGCCTCAATGGTTCGCCGCTTTGATGAGTGCCAAAGTGGTCGACCAAGTTCTTGAGAGCACCGAAGTCACTTCCAAAGCAAAGTAACAGCAGCACACGCCAGCAACCGTGGCGAATTTCCACAAAGCACCGCGCGCGGCGCGTTTTGCCCCCGAGCGTCTAGGCTCAACAGCTCCCTTTTCGGTTTCGGTTCACTTTCGATCTAATCGACGGCGCGCATAGCTTTTGCTCAATCAAATCAACGAATAGCCGAGTCCTGTACTCGATAAGAATAACGCAAAACCTTTATGGAAGAACACACTATGAATACGGCATACACACCAGCACAAGGATCCTACGAAACACGACCATTCAACTCGCTTATCTCGTGGCGCTCCACGCTTGCCGGATTCGTATTGTCTCTGATGACGCTTGCGGCACTCCTCGCACTTGCGATCGCGTTTGGTGGAATCGGACTCGAGGATGGTTCAACCGTTCAAAATGCCGGCATCTTTGCAGGCATCGCAGTCATCGTCGCGACAGTTCTTTCGATTTTCGTCGGCAGTTACTTTGCTGTTCGCCTTTCACGATTCAAAGTCGATGTTGTCGGATGTGCGCAGGGGCTTGTCCTTGGGTCTCTCGTCGTTCTCTTCGTTCTGTGGCAGACAATGTCGGCAGTCGGAACGCTTGGCAAAGCGGCGGCTCAAGCGACTGGAGCAGCCGCAGTAGCGGCAGGTACGACGGCGGGTGCAGCAGCACAGAATCCGATGATTCAGGATATGATCGAAGATAACCTCGGTGCAACAACGCTAAAGAGTAGCCCTGAAGTCGTCGTTAGAGGGGTCACTTCGCGACTCGTTCGTGGCGACCAAGAAGGTGCAAAAAATTATTTGGCTTACCAAGCAGGAATGACGCGTGAAGAAGCAGACACTCGTGTCGCCGCAATGAAAACCAAAGTTGACGAAATGATGATCAAGGCGCGCGAAGGTTCGGCGACGGCGTTGAAAACTTCTGGCTGGAGCGTCTTCCTCCTCATCGCGCTCTCAGCGATCGCTTCGGTTCTTGGCGGTTTGTTGGGTAGCCAGGTGAACGTTCGCGGAACGCTCGACTCGCACAATGAAATCGTTAGTAACAGACGTACTCCAGCAAAAACGTTCGATAAACCAGCCCGAACTTAAATCAGGGCAAAGGGAGCTAAGCATGAAAGCACTCAAAGTTCTGAAAAATGAAAAGGGAGCCATCGGATGGATCCTTCTATGGGCGGTCGGTATTCCGATACCGCTGCTACTGATCCTGTTCCTCATCCGCGGCGGTACTTAGAATTTAGAAGCTTGTAACTCGTCTTTGAAGTCGGCGGTGTTTCGGAGTTAAACTCGAAGCATGCGCCGACTTCCTCTTTTGATCGCATTGATTGCCTCTTTCCTTGTTCTTTGCGGGTATTATCTTGGCAGTCGAATTTTAAAAGGGTTTCCAGATTACCCTGGTGCAGTATGGATCGGCGTCACGGGATTTCTCGCGCTAGTTCTTGTCGGTCCGATGTTGTCTCGCATATTACCGGAGAGCCTCAGCGGGCGATTTTTCCCGCTCCGCTGGATCATCAACATGACGATGGCCGTTTTTTTTACGATACTCTTCTATACATTTACAGTCGATATGACGATTCTGGCTCTCGGTTTTATTCTTCCAAACGATCTGCTAGCTCCGTTTCAGCAGTGGAGCCTCGCACTGATTGGCTGTTTGGTCGCGGGCACGTTCATCGTTGGTTCGCTCCAGGCGCTGTCGCCGAAAATTTATCGAGTTTCCGTACCTATCGACAATTTACCAGCCGAGTTTGTGGGATTCAAAATCGCTCAAATTTCCGATCTGCATATCGGAGAAATGATCGGTCGAAGTTACGTCGACAGTGTCATTGAGAAAACGAATGCGCTTGAAGCCGACGTCATTGCGTTGACCGGCGACATCATTGACGGAAATCCCGTGCAAACGGCACCAGTCGCACAAGAGCTCGCGAAGCTGCGGTCTGCGAGCGGAACTTTCTATGTCACCGGTAACCACGAATATTATTGGGGAGTGCATAATTCTCTTCAGCAGATTCACCGAGCGGGCATAAAAATTTTGATGAATGAAAATGTACGGATCAAACGCGGCGCAGGAGAAATCGCGATTGCTGGAGTGCCCGACATTTCGGTGAACGGTGGCGGAACGGCAGGGCAACGCTCGGATCCGGCCGCATCGGTGGCCGATGTACCAGCTGGAGTCACGAAGGTTTTACTGGCACATCAACCGGTCAGTTATAGAGAGTCCGTAAAAGCCGGCATCGATTTACAATTGTCGGGACACACGCATGGTGGACAATTTTTTCCGTGGAGCTTGGTCGTGCGATTGTTCCAGCACTACAACAAAGGTTTGATCCGGCACGAGTCGCTTTGGATTTATGTGAATCGCGGAACGGCGACGTGGGGTCCACGCTTAAGATTCGGGATTCCTCCCGAAATTACTCTTCTGACTTTGCAGAAGGCTTAGAGATTCGTAATATCGCCCGTGATGTTTTCGAGTATGTCGAGTGCGGGATAATCGTTCTTTACCAAAGTGTTTGAATGAACCACGACAGCTGTCATCAAGTCAGACGCGTCTTTTGTCTTTTCTTCGAATGCGACGAGCTTGTCGAAATCACGTCGAGACTTCTCTTGCTCTTGCACCCAGTGATCGTAAGAGGCCCGTGTCATCTTGACGACATGCACGCCGAATAGAGATTTCGGAACATCCTCTTTTGCGACACCCAGTTGCTTCTGGCGCATTCCGTCTTTCACGACGGTGATGATAAATTTTGCGGCACTCCCGATGAAGGCTTCGAAATAAAGACGACCTAGAGGTCCGTCGCCAAAGTGAGGAAGCGACTTAAAAGCCGGTTTCACTTTTTGCTTCCCGGTCACATGAATGAGTTCATTCTTTTCGAGCCCGATCAGGTACTTGTCGGTCGAGCGTTGGGTCAGTTTGTGTTTTTCAGCAATCTGCTTCGGTGTTTCGCCACCGAACAATCGAAAGAGATACGAGAGGTACGACGGATTCTTCGCCAAAAACTGCTGCTGCTGATCGGTGAAGTTGGCGTCAGCTGCGACGGTGTCCTTCGTCAACGCTTCGAGTTCGCCGAGATCTATCTCGACGATTTCGCAGAGTTCGAGCAGACGTGTCAGGGTGAGTTCTTCGGGACCTAAGATTCGTTTTACCGTCGGGACTGAACATTCGAGAGATTCGGCAAGTTCTTCGTAAGTGATGCCCTTTTTCTTAAGCAGAGATTTGAAAACCTGCTTAATCTTCTGAGACTTAAAATCCGTCAATTCGGAACTCCCGTGCGCTCATAAGTGCCTTCATGTGCGCAGCAAGAATCTGCTGCTCAAGTTCATACTGCGCAATGGGATCGGCGCTGCCGTGAACTAGTTTTTTGAAGGCCTGTTGTATTCTCGAATATATGCTCATCTGTACTCCTCTGTTTCCTGAACAAAGAATTGCCGCATTCATGACGGACGTACAAGTGACGTTCGGAGGGTATCATTAAACGATCCTTTTTCAAGCATACTGGCTCAGAATACGGCTGAGAGATCACAATTCGACACTGATTTATGAACGGATGCCAGGCTCGCTTGAATGAGCTGCAAACGTTTTCTACTCTTGGATCGTTACTTCGAGAATTAAAATTTGATTGAGCTGAATCAAAAGTTTTAGCGCTTCGATTGAAACGTCAAACGAACTTTCGAACTTCACAATCGCGATGAGTTGCTCAAAAAGATCGGTGTCCTCGACGAACCGTTTCGACAGTCTAAGTTCCCGCATGCTGTAGGCGAAAATTCTTTGATCGCGATTCGTCGGGAGCGCCGCAAGATGCCGAATGATCTTAGTTGGCTCCGGACCGTACCGAGTCCAAGCCGTTAAGTCGATCGAGTCCCGATTGATCTTCTGGATCGAGATCGGCAATTTGTTTAGAAAGTGCCTTCCAAGATTCGCCGAGCATTGCGCTGGCTTTTGCTGCGGGGGAAGGTTTCAGTGGAATTACGTTTGATGATCGTAACGCCTTGGCGAGGTAGCTTTGAATGACGCTTCGACGAAGTTCGTTCTGTCTGGCTCCTTTCATTACCCAATTGAAATAAAAAACTTCGGCGTTAAATCCGCTGCGCCTCCAATCACCATCAAAGAACAGGTTTCGTGGCTTGGATCGTTTGAATCCATGTGCCGACCTTCATGCACCAATGTGGCGGCGCGGTTTTCGCGTCGCTCGCGGAAGAATGCGGGGCAAAGAGTCAGTGCTCCTTCTGCGCCAGTTGCCAAAAACTTGCAGGACGAATCGTAATTCGTCGCTACGAGGTTTTCTTTTACATATAAATAAAAGTTCGGACTGTATTTGGAATCGTTGGTAACGAATTTGACGCTTTCCAAATCCAAAAAGGTTTGCGCCAAGAGCCCTTCTGTACCGGGACAATGAAAAACTCTTGTGTCCCATCTGATACTAAAATCTTTTGCGTATTTGGAATACCACAACGGTGCCAGTTTTTCGCAGTCGAGTGTTTCCTGCGCAGGAAGTGCTTGTAGAGTTATGGTGTAGAACAAAACCGCGATGAGCGGCGTTAGCGAGTTCATCAGTTTAAGGAATAGAAGCAAGCAAGCCAGACGAACCGCTCTCTTGATCGCGGGCGTAACAGCTTCGCGATCAAAAAAAATCCCGAACGCGAGGAAAAGTGTCCTCGCGCAATTTAGCTCAACAAGTTCGAACTCAACAAATTAGGCGCGCGCTTCCGAAGGTTTCGATCGAGCGATGTATCCGTCGTATGTCATCTCTTGATCGTCTTTCAACGTCGTGTCGATTTCGATGATTCTGTTGGCCGA
>JAYSYF010000377.1:0-2903 GCA_043716655.1 Bdellovibrionales bacterium
CTTTTTCAGCGAGTGCTTCACACCTTCGGGAGTCAATCGGCGCGGAAAGTTTTCGCGACCCAAGAAGAAGATCCGAGTTGGCGGCACTTCACCGTTTGCCCGCGCGTTCGCGAACGACTCGATCGCTTCAGTGATTAAGTCATCGGCTTCGCTCGATGTCGAAAGGGAAAAAACTTCGACGTGCGGAATACTAGCGACTTGCGCGACAAACGAAAGTGCCTGGTGGCTTGCACCGTCGGCCGCGTCTTGAAAACCCGTGTGCGAGAAAATGGCGATGACCGGTGCTAAAGAAAGATTCGCCATCGTCAGTGGCAACGCACCTTTTGTGACTCCGAACTGCGCGAACGTATCGACGAACGGAATAAACCCAGAAAGCGAAAGTCCCGCAGCCGTTGAAACCATGTTGGATTCGGCGATGCCAATATCGAGCGCGGCTTCAGGAAAAGCCTTGTGAAAATCGGCGACACCCGTCGAACCCTGCAGATCGGCCGAAACCGAAATGACGGGGCGGCCGCGCTTGCGAGCTTCGATCATCGCTTTCGCGACACCGAGCTGAATTTTCTCTGAAGGCGATGCCTTCAATAGAAAGGCGCCAGGAGTTGTCGGCATCACGGTCGCAGTGACTTTCGAAGCTTTGTCAGCGGCCATTTTTTCTTCGCGCTTCAGAACGACTTCGCTCCACGCCATGAATTCCGGTGGTACCGGCTTGCCTGCGTAGATCTCGGTGAGAAATTCTGGAAGTTCTTTAGCAGACTTCAGTGGAAAACCATGTGCACCAGTCGCGGAAGCTTCCGCCTTCTTGTTGCCTTTCCCCTTCACTGTCTTCGCGTGAATCACGATGGGAACCGATGGATTGAGGCGAACTGCATCGAACGCTTCTTCAAGAACCGTCGCACATCCCTGCAGTGAATGTCCGTCGTCGAGACGCAAAACTTTCCAGCCAAGCGGTTCCAAACCTTTGAATGTTGGATCCATCGAGAAAGAATCCTGGTCGATGCGACCAGAGAGTTTTGTTCGATTGTCGCTGATGACCAAAACGAAGGGGCCGAGTTTTCCTTTAGATGCGAGACCAGGAATCGCGGCGAACGCTTCGCGCGCTTCACCTTCCATAGCTCCACCATCGGAAAGCGCACAAACTGTGACCCGATCGCGTCGACCATTCAAAGCATCGCCAGCAGCCAAACCTTGTGCCTGAGGAAGTCCGGAACCGAGCGGACCGTTAGAAACTAAAACGCCTGCAGGGAAAAGATGGGCCTCGCCGTGTCCAGTAAGATTCGAAGCCACCGAACGAAAGCCACGAAGAGATTCCGCTGTGACTCCAGCCATTTTGTAATTGGCGCGCAAGGCATAGAGTCCGTTTTCGCAATGACCGGCATCGTTCACAAAGTTGTATAGAGCATGCCACGGCTTTTTTGCCTTCGTCGCGTCGGCGAACATCAAGCCGTGCACGGCCGACATCAGTTCTGCGAATGCTGAAGGTCCGCCGAAGTGCGAAGCGGCTCCACCCAATTGCGCTTCCATATCCATCAGCGCAACCATCGCTCGAGTCGCGCGCGGATCGGCAACTGCAACGGTCTCACCCGTTTGGCGCTGAATCGGCATCGACCATTGCGGTGTGACTCCCTCGGCAACCGCGAGTTTCGAAATGATGTTGAGGGCCGCAGCTTTTACGATTTCAGGTGTGTTCGACATGGCGTCTCTCATCGCGTGAATCGCGCCCAGCGTCAATCTCTCTCTGGCTCAGCTAGAAGGTTTCCGCTACGATGGCCGGCTATGAGCAATGGTTCTCTCCGAGTTCAAAAGTCTTCCGCAGTGAGCCGCTGGGCGTCGCTGCCCAAAGTCGATTTGCATCGTCACCTCGATTGCTCGATTCGACCGCAAACTTTGCGCGAGCTCTTGGTCGCGGCCGGTGTTTCGGTCCCGATTGAACAAGCCGCGTTCGATGCTCATTATCTTGTTAAAGAACCAATGACTGATCTTGGCTCGGTGCTGAGAAAGTTTTCCGCTGCGCAAAAAGCTTTATCGAGCGAAGCGATTCTGACTCGTGTCACTCGCGAATGTATCGAAGACGCAGCCCTTGAAGGCATTCGAATTCTTGAACTCCGTTACGCGCCGACTTTTATTCAAGACGGCCACGAACATCTTTCCTTTGAACAAATTCACCGCGCCATAGTTGCCGGCGTTCAAGCGTCGCGGCATCTTCCTGTCGCGGTCGGATTGATTGCGATTGTCCAGCGGGTGAAGACAGTTTCAGTTGGTCAAAGCGTCATCGATTTTGCGATTGAACATCGCGAAACGTTTGTTGGCGTCGACCTCGCTGACAACGAAGAAGGATTCGAACCGAAACCTTTTGAAGCGATGTTTCAGAAAGCACGTTCGAACGGTCTGCATGTCACAATTCACGCCGGCGAATCGATGATGGCTTCGGCGGCAGACAATGTTCTGACTGCAATCGATCTTCTCGGCGCAGAACGCATTGGCCATGGAATTCAAATCGCAAATCCGAAAGTCCCGCGCTCGGATGAAGTTTTACGTGAAGTGGTCCGAAGAAAAATTCCGCTCGAGGTCTGTCCTACGTCGAACGTGTTAACAAACGCGTTCCCTTCGATTGGCGGGCATTCGATTCGTCGCCTGCGTGATGCGGGCGTACCGATCACGATCAACACTGACGATCCAGGGGTCTTTGATTTCAATCTTTCACACGAGTACGATGCGCTCGCGGATCACCTAGGCTTTGCGGCCGCGGACTTCTCGGCCTGCAACGAAATCGCGGCACGAGCGAGTTTCATTCCGCTCGCCCGTCGAAAAGAAGTTTGGTCGGGTCTTTAGCCCGTCCGCCCGCGTTTATTCCTCGCGCAAAGGGGGTATCGGTCACGTCGCGCCATAGCCGGTCTCGCTCTTCC
>JAYSYF010000378.1:0-8875 GCA_043716655.1 Bdellovibrionales bacterium
TTACGCAGAACTTCCAAAGCCGTTGGTTGTGAAGATCCGCAAAAAACTTCCAGCGATCATGTAGTTTATTTCGCGCGAGTCGCGTTCACAAGCTCGCGCGCCGTTTCGAAAACGTCGTCCAACATTTTTTCCGTCAGTCGACCGGTGTTCGTGTTCTGGCGGCTGACGTGATAGCTCGCAATCAGTTCGATCGATTCCATTTCTGCGTGTGAATTCAGAGGGTGAACCGTCAAGCGCTGGCCGTGAGCAAATTTAGGTCGAATCATCCCTCGGCCGAAATTTACGCCGTAGACCTTTTCAATCGCAAGCAGACTTCGGTCCCATGCAATGCCACCGAGTGCGAGAATAACTTTCGCTTCAGCTGCCTTCACGGTGTCGATCAGAAACGGTTCGCAGTTCTTAATCTCAAGCGGTGCGGGCTTATTTCCTGGCGGCGCACAGTGTGTGACCGAGGTGACCGAGCAATCAATCAGACGATTGTCGCCGACGCTCGTGCAGTTCGCTGTTTCGCTGAAGCCCGCCCTGTGCATAGCGCGGTACAGCCACAGACCAGAATCGTCGCCAGTGAACATTCGAGAAGTTCGGTTTGAACCGTGCGCGCCCGGCGCAAGCCCGACGATCAATAATTTTGCAGGTAATCGACCAAAATTCGGAACTGGTTTACCCCAATAGGTCTGATCTGCGAATACCGCTCGTCGCATGATTTTTTTATCGGCTACAGCTAGGCAGTGCTTCAGTACGCGCGGACATCGACGACACGTCGTAATGGCAGCTGAAAACTGATCGGTTTCATCGATTGCAAAGTCGCGAGCTGCGGAGCTCCCGCCGTTAGCGACGAGGCGCTTGACGAGATTCGACTTCGTTTTAACTGCCGATTTGCTTTTCAAGGTCGGCCAATTTCTGAAGTATATTTGCTTTCACAAGAACTACGCTATCGCTCGAGTTTTTCACGAAGAACATGAATTCACTTTGCGGATAGATCGCAATAACGATTCCTTTTTTGCAGAAATCCAAGCAGCCAGATCCATTCACGCGAATCTTCAATCGGCCGGCCAGGGCAGGGCGCTTTTTTACTTCTTCCGAGAGCCAAGTTTTTAGTTCCGCGCGAATCAGATCTGCTCCCAAGGGACCGCAAGACTGTTTCGGAGGCGGCGCCGGTTTACCGTCGGGTAACAACCCGTCAGGAGGTCCGACACGAACGTTTGTGCAAACGAGAACATGAAGATCAAATGGCTTTAAAGCGGTTTCGAATGCGTTTTCGTTCAAGGGATTTTCCATAGCTAAATGTTCTACTCACTTTGGCACTGGACCGCGATTACAATATTCACTTTTTGTTCAACAAATAGTTGCTTCATTATAATTATTAGCCCAAACTCAAATGTATCAAATCTTGAAAGGAGGCGACCCATGATTCTAAAGAACGAACGTAAAAACCAGTGTGTGAGTGACGTGACTGAACGAGTGATGGCATCGGACCTCCTACCTAAAGATTCCCCTATGGGAATTGCTACTGGTGGGCCCATCACCGTAACGGTCAAGTGACGAACACCGGATGAAAATCCGGGCTGTTAAAAGCCACAAGTCGCTACACTTCGAAACTTAGGAAAAACAAATGTTAACGGCACGGGATAGCAACCGCGCAATACGCTTTCGTATCATCTAGCGAGTGAACGAAGTTTCTTTCGTGTCTTAGTTTTTAATATCCAAGAATTCTCTAAGCATCGTTCTCCTCGTTTTCAATTCGCGTTTTTTTCGCGAACGAAATCGATCGGCTTTGCTTTGCCCAAACGGATCCGCATGAGCGGCTTCGTATTTAAAATTGAATAGGAAATATATGAACGCCATTTTTAAACATCAGCTAAGCCGACCACATTCGCAAGTATCGATAATATTCGATCTTGTTGCGAAAGCGCCGCACGTATTTGTCTCTGAAGTAGAAGCAGAATCGCAAGCCGCCCAGGCAAGTGGTCCCAAGAACAACCTCATTCGCTTGGCGATAGGCTTTGTCGCGATATTCATATCGTGGTTGGCCTGGCTCGCACAGGCATCGGTCGTACGATCGGTCGCTCCAGGAGCGAGATCGCAACATCGACATGAGTTTGAGTCTTTGGAATCTCGTCGCGGCGGATTCGGTAATGTCTTCTAAAACCTGCGGGTTGCAAAACCCGCTATATACCGGCCTAAAACCTCTTTGGCTTGGTAGGTATCGAAACTTCTTGGGAGCCCTATAACTGGGGCTCCCATGAACCCCTGTCTTCCTTACCTAAGTCCGTTCAACACCCTGTATTTACGAAAACCTTCCGAACTCTACAGTACGCAAGTGGTTCCATCGTGCTACCACCTCAGCTTGGCGCGAACGTTGCCTTGTTGGGCTCCCGGATGATGGGAGATCGGCAACTGGTGTCGATCTGGGATGAAAAGGGGCAGCAAGTGTTTGAGCGAATCACGAATCGCCAACCAAATCTGAATTCTGCGCAGGAAATGCGCGCGACCCACCCATCTTCACTTTTCGAAACGCTCTCAACAATCTCACTTTTCCTTTTCTTCGTTATCGCAGTCGGTTTCCTTTCGACCTTCCTCTCTTCGACTGCGAAAGCGCAAAGTGCTGCACTTGCGAACGACCCCGCTATGCTCGCAGCTTCGGCTGACGAGTCGGGATCTGCGAAAGCTTTCGCATACAGCGGTCAGCTCCTTTTCGAGACAGCTCGTACTGCGGATGAAGCGGCGCCGGAGTCATTCACTGGCTGGTATCAACTCACAGCTTCTGCGACTCACAAAAAGACTTCGCTCACCGGAACTCTTCGCGCCGGTTATGTACGCGAGTACAGTTACCAGCGCGATGACGGAGATGACGGCGCTTTCGACAACCCAACTCTCTCGGTTGCGAAAAGTTATTTAAATGAACGCGATTTTAATCTCTCGTGGGTCGATTCGGTTTCGATCTCGGCAAATGGAGCCATCGGCGCCAATCGTGAATCGGCGCGCCGCCGTTTGTTGTGGGCGAATGGTCTAGCCGTCACAGGTACGAAGTCGCTTGGTCGCTTCACAGTTCGACAGTCGTTCGGTTACACGCACTCGTTCTTCGATTACGATGTTCGCGACGACGGCACCGTCAATTCACCAGACTCACTGAAGAGCGTGACACTTCTAGTTTACGAGTTCACACCGAAGCTTTCGATCTCGGGCATGTTCACTTATGGATTGGCGCAGAGCTTTCGAGGCGTCAGCCGCGGCTCGCAGCTTTCAGCAGCGGAATTTAGCTACTCTCTGACAGATAAAATTTCGATGGGATTGGGAGTCGCTTCCGAGCGATCAACTCTTGAGCCCGATGGCCAAACTGACCGGATCCGATTCTATGCTCCGCAAGCGGCGCAGTATTATTTCGATCTGGTCGTTTTGCTGTAGTGATTTTGAATTCGATTTTGAACTTTGGGTTTTTAGTAAGAAAGGCCTCTCAAATGGCACAACACAAACGAACCGGTCTCTTGAGTTTCGCGACTTTATTCGCAACCGCTTTGGCGATGTCGTTTACGGCATGTACCAAAACGAAAGAAACAAAGTCGATGGTCGATCCTGCTGCGTACGTAGCCAAAGCGGATTACGAGGGTAAGACCTTTTCGCTCGTTCGTGGTGTTGAAGAAGCGGATTCGAACAACATCGCCGGCGTTATCCCTGGAATGTCGGATGATTTCGGATTTGTAAAAGTCCGTATTACCGAAACAGAAATCCAATTTATCGAAGTTTTCAATCCGTATAACAAGCAGTCGACGCAGTCGGTTCTTGCCTCTTACGCGATCAAAGACCACTTCGACATTCAGCGCGACGTAAACGACTTTCAAGAATCGACTCACAAGATCGTCGAAAAGAAAGAGCGTCCATGGGCGCAACGCGAGTTCATGCGTGTCGATTGGTCGAATCCGAATAACGAGAAATCGAAACTCTGGCAATGGAACGAAGGCACGGAAGTTCAGACTCAGCTTGAGAATATCGTCCTGTTATCAGATCCAAAAAATGAGAATGGCCACATCTCTTGGCTCACCGAGTTCAGCATCTCGGGTGGGTCTCACTGGTGGGGAACGGAACCAGGTTCGCGTGCGGTTGTTCGTACGCATCTGATGCCGGTAAAAGCGTCGGACTTCGTACCTTTGAATCATCGCAATCTGGATTTCAAACGATTCGGTCTGTTCCATACGCGCCAGTTGTTCGAAGATCCAGAAAGAGGACTCACGGACTCTGGCGTCCAGAACAATACGTTTGCAGAGGTTCATAACGTTTGCGAAGCGGGTCGAACAGACGCGGCAGGCAAACCACTTTCTTGCTCGACGAACAAGATTGTCTGGCACTTAACGAAGGGCTTCCCCGAAAAATACCGCGCAAGTTCTCGTCAGGCCGTTAAAGAGTGGAACGAAACTTTTAAGCAAGCGTTGGGTCGTACGGACGACGTCATTACACTCGACGAGTCGCTCGAAATCGACATGATCGATCCGCGTCGTAATGCGATTGCTTTTTATAGCGAAAAGTCTCCGGGTGGTTTGCTTGGAGTCGCGCAAGGAGTCATGAACCCTCAGACGGGCGAAAAGATTGCGAGCCGAGCGACGGTTTACCAGGATGGCATTAACTATACGCTGTCGTTGGTCGACGACATCGTCACGATGATTGTTCAAGATGAGGAACTTCGAAAAACCTTCTTAGCGACTGATATCGAAACGAAAGAACGAACTGCGACACTGCTTGGAACCAAGAACCTGTTGCTGACTGGACGTCAGAGACAGAAAGCTGGAGTCAACTCGGCTCGCCGCGCAAATGGTGCGACGGGTTTCGAAGCGCGTCGTACAGTAAAAGACGTCGTTCAAAAAATGCGCGAGCCAATCGGCCGTTCTGTTGCGCGCAAAGATGCCTTGATGAAAAAGGCTCCAGAATTGTTTGCGACGACTGAGCAGGCAAAACTGGGACGCATCTCTGGATTTGACGAAGCCTTCGGATTGCTTGGAGCCAAGAAGCCGGCAGATTCGCGAATCACGACATCGCTCGACGGTCTTGAACAGTTGCATGATGTCGGTTCGAGTCTGCGTGAAGAGCGCGCTCGCATGTTGAACCAAGCAGCGACCGGAACGCACGGAGCAGAGCTAGTTGAAGAAGCGACTCTCAGCTACATCAAAAAAGTTCTCGCGGCTCACCCGGACGCAGCTGACTTCAAGGCTCAGATCGCGAAACTCAAGGCGGACGTTGAAGTGAAGACGTTCTACTCGACGTTGCTTCACGAGATGGGTCATACATTTGGCCTTCGTCACAACTTCCAGGGGTCAGCGGATGCGAAACACTACCACCCCGAGTTCCATCGTCTTTCGAAACAGATGGATGCGGAAAAAGACCTGCCGCCTGATCAGAAGACAGTTACGCAAGCCGATCTCGAGCCGTACATGTTCTCGTCGATCATGGACTACGCTGCGGACTTTTATTCGCACGGTGGACTTGGTCCCTACGACAACGCAGCAATTCGGTACGCGTACAACCGTTCGATCGATAAAGAAAAAGACGCAGTCATTACTGCGGGCTTCCAGTTCTGTACCGATCACCAGGTGAACGAGTCGATTCTTTGCCGCCGCTTTGATAAAGGTCGCAACGTTTCAGAAATCACGTTCAACCTGATCGAGACATATCAGACGAACTACCTGCTATCGCACAACCGTCGCGACCGATTCAATTTCGAACGCCGCGCTCGTTCGTTCCCGATGAACGCTTTGGTTCGATACTTCATTCCGATTCGCCAAGTTATGGACGAGGGTCTGTTCGCGTTGATCGATGCGAAAACAGTCGCGGCCGGCGAAAACGAGTGCGATGTCGAGTACTGGAGAAAATCTGTCGACGCTGGCGAGATCGTCAACGTCTGCAACCCCGTACAAGCCGAGCAGAACGGTGTCGATCCAACGAATCTCGAATCGTTTGAAGCAGGACTCTTCGATGCGAAGGGTCTGCGAAAGAATCCGATCGAGTACACTCCGTACGGACTGGCAGACTTGTTGTTCGCAAACGTCTTAGCAAAACAATTCTATACAGAAGTCCTCGGATCGACTGCGCCTGGAAAGTATATCGCCGAGCCGATTGCTGAGAACGTGTTCCACCTTCAAAAACTTCCCGAGGGAAAGACCGTCGAGGAATCGCTTTCGACATTCGCAACAGATCGTGGTCTCGACGTAACTCCCGAGTTGCTCGAAGGTATGAAGAACCTCGTTGGCGAAGTGAAGCCAGGTCGTTACGGCAAACACTTGGAGTCGAAGTGGGATGAGTCGGACTCGCAGCCACGTCAGACATCCATCGGTTCTTTCTGGGATAAATACGTCGCGATGATTTCTCTTGGACTCAAAGACATCGGTGTCGACAAGTACTCGAGACACTCGATGACAGGAAACGCTTACGCGTTCCCAGGAACGAAAGGTTTTGCACAAACCATCATTAAAGCGATGATCGTTCAGAAAGAGCGTCTTGTGACGATTCCGTTCACGACTCCCGCTGGAGTTGTACCGGCAATGGTTGAGCCCGCGCTGAGTGTCGACATTCGTGCGATTGCAACGATCACTGCGATGACCGACTTCGTTTCGGATATCGATAAAACGATCGTAGCTAAGATGGCCGTTTGTTCGGTTGACGAAAAAGGCTGCCAAGCTCCGTTCGCTGGACAAAAAACCGCAGAGTTCATGACGGCAAGCGGTCAAGATGTGTTCCGCGCGGTGCAGACGCAGCATAAAGACTCGATCGTTTTCGATCTCGTCGAAGCTGCTTCGAAAATCGATAAAGAACGCAAAGAGTGGGTTGTAAAACTCGAGACGTCGACTGATATCGCGGCCGACAACATCATGAAGATCACAGAGTTAACGCCGATGCGTGGCACTCTTGAGAAAACACTAGCTGCTCTCGACATCAAAGAGATGAACAAGCTCTTGCCGACGCTTTTGGGAGAAGATCCAAAGAAGCCATCGATGTGGGGAATCTTGAACATCCTTGCGACTCAAGGAGATAAAGTTCCGCTTTTCATCACTATGAACATGGCGCAGCAGGCGAATGGCGTTTTGAACGCGGCAGCGAATATTCTTGGAAAAGAGATTCAAGCTCTGGATCCGAAGAAGCAGTGCCCGCCTCCCGTGGCGCCGACAGCCGAAGAGCCGGGATCGAAACTTCCCGGAGTCGTTGGTTTGACCGCGGCGATGAATGGTCGCGCCGCAGGCTTCAGTTTACATTCGAAGTTCTTGCAGGCGGGAGGAGAAACTCCAGCTCAGGCAGAGGTCGGTGAAGCTAAGAAAAATGAGCCAAAGATCGACTGTGCAGTTGTTGAAGAGAAACGCGCCGTTTTGATGGCAGCAGGCACGGAGTTCCAGCAATTCGCTACAGGAGTCGCATCGATTCTCAACGGTGGAGTCGAGGCGAAGTTAGCTCCGCTCCGAGTAAAACGTCTGACGGACGAACTTGAGCGAGCAGAGGCAGATGTGACGTTTATTCGGCTGATCGCGAAAGCGACTGGCTTGCAGTAAGGGTTGTGCCCTTCGGTGGGCAGTAAAATCGAGTAGGGGGGAATGAGAATACTCGTTCCTTTGAACGGGAGGACGAAAGTTCTCCCGTTCTTTTTTCCCGCGTGTTCTGATATTTCAAATGCGAGGTGTCGGGATGAAAGTTGAAGGCGCAAAAGTTTTGGTCACGGGTGGAAATCGCGGGATTGGACTCGCAATCGCAAAGGCGTTTTCTGCGGCCGGCGCTCATGTTTGGATAGGTGTGAGAGACCCTTCGTCACCAGAAGTGTTGCAAGCACTTCGCGAAATCAATGAGATGGCGTCGGTTGTATCGAGTCAGGCTTTAGCTGGACGCGCTTTGCATCTCGACATGTCATCGCGGTCGACAATTGAACAGGCGCTGCCGGAAATCTTGAAACTCGAAATCGATATTCTTGTGAACAATGCGGGGCAACTGACCGGCGGGCTCCTGGAAGAACAATCGCTCGACGAAATCTATCAAATGTTTCAAGTGAATCTCGTTGGTCTTACGCACCTCACACATTCGGTGCTCAAAGGAATGGTTGCGAGAAAACGCGGGAAGATCGTTAACAACGCGAGCGTCTCGGGAGTCATGCACTTTCCACTTGCTTCGACCTATTCGGCTGCAAAGACCGGAGTCATCGGGCTGACTGCGTGTATGGCCGAGGAACTGCGGGGATCGGGGGTCTCGACGCTGACACTCGTGACTCCGGGTGTGAAGACTCGGATGTTCGACGAGATCAAAGTGAAGTACGGCTCAAAAATGGACCTCGCGCTTATTGAAGGCGCCGTTGCCCCTGAAGTTTGGGCCGCCGAAGTTATCGATGCAGTGAAGGACGATCGAAATGTTCTTCTTCCACACGGTTTGCCTAGGGCAGGTCTGGCTTTTGCCAAGTTTCTTCCCCGAGTTTTTAATTCGTTCGTTTCGACCAAATTCCGTCGCGCTGGCCTAAACTAGCTTCTCTGACGGATCGATCCGGGTCGAGTTTTGGGGACGCTGGACCTCGGTCGCGTGCGCTTTCACTTGTCGTCTTGAGCTGTTCGATTGAAAATGTTCGTTGTGGATTTGAACGCTTTCTTGCGTCTCGTCTTTCTGGAAAAGAACGACATAACTTTTGGCGTGCTCATGGGATTACTGCTGATCGTCGTGATCTGGCTTCTTGTGCGATCCGTCGTAGCGGAGAAAGCGAATGGCGCTTCTGCGTCTGGTGAAATGGCGATTGATGCGAAGGCCATAAACATCGTCATCGAAGGCGCTTTGAAGAAAGCGCTCGGAGAAAACGGGGCCGGCGCGATTGCCCAAGCGTCGGGAGATCTTTCCGTCGACACGCAAGAACTGAAAAAAACTTTGA
>JAYSYF010000379.1:0-2897 GCA_043716655.1 Bdellovibrionales bacterium
ACGCGCATCACGATTCATTATTTGAACGATGGATTTACGTGATAACAGGCCTTTCAAATCTCCATGCAGATTTGAGTCTTGCTGAGAAACCACGAGCAGCGACGCCACCGGCTGATTCGGCCGGTCGCGAGAATAACAACGTCCTTCGTACCAACCTTGAATAGATTTATCAGACAGCGTTTTGGCGCCTGGCCAAATGTTCTTGATCATCTCGTACCCGGTCGCAGTTTGTTCCGAGTGATCAAGAGAAGAACGACCCGTGAGCGATGGGAAAACTGTTTCTATTTTAGCTCCGGCATCGCGAGGGCTCGTTAGAACAATGAGAACAGTGCACAACATCAGAACAAAGAATTTTGTCATGACGCCTTTCTCCCTCTCAAGTTCACGAATGGTCAATACGCCTAATTTTTGTGAACCCATCGAGAAATCTTATGCAACGGTGAGTCTCGCGCGCCGACACGCGCCGAACCGATCCGAATATCAGCGCTTGTACACCGAATACACCTGCGACTTTTAGCAGGACGCCAACTGCTTCAGCGTCCTACGAAAGGTGCCATCTTCAGGCAATGCCTAGAGTAAATACCTGTTCCAAAACGGAGGAACGGGCCACGTTTCTCATAAGGTAGGTCCGGTAATTGCCTTTAGTTGAAGAGTCTGCGGGCCGCGAACGCGCCCGAAAAATCGACCTACCGGAGATCTTTTTAATGAAACGGCTTTTACTCGCATCGGTTTGTGTTTTGTCTGCTTGTCAAAACTACGAGCCCGCTCGTGTGACTACATTTTCGACACCCACCCCGGCTTCTGCCCCAGCGGCAAAACAGCTCTCGCCAAAAGAAGCAGCGTGCGAAGTTGCTAAGAAAACTCACACTGCTATTGAAACTCAGTACACCGTTGAACTTCAGACGGTTGCAATGGAGCGACACTTTCAGCGCGTGGTTCGCAAGACCTGCGGCGGAGCACCGATCTCGGATAAAATCGAAACGGTAAAGTCCGCGCACGCCGATGTAACACTCGTGAATCCGGTGAAGGCGCCGTTCGTGTCGGTCTTCGTTTTTAGCGAAACGACGTGCGATCACAAACTAACTTCGATGCCCGTCGCCGATTCTTTTGTCGAGAAGGCAACGCTCGGCTGGATGTACAACGTTCATGGCGACGGGAAAAAACAAATTACGCTCAAAGGAGACGTCGCGAATGCACTTCTCACTTTCGAGCTGGCACCAGGTCGCAACAATATTTACGTCGATTTCCACATGGACTGCGCTCCCACTTCGGATCCGGGAAACAACAACGCGCGAGTGGGTGCTGGAACTTGCATTCAATCACTGAAAACTGTGAAAGCGCTGTTCCCAGTGGAAATAAAGTACACAGAGAAAACTCTCGAAGGTGCGCGCGAAATTAAACAAGACGAAAAGGGCGCGGCTTGCGAGAAGCCGGCCTAGTTAAAAAGCGGCGCGAAGTTTCGCTATTAGCGCCTGAACTTCAGGCGACGCGAGATCGGTCTTAGGCGCCGCGTTCCAGTTGTACGCTTCACGTGGAGTAAGTAGGCGCTTGTCTGCGGGCTCGTTCGCAAAGCGCGGCGTGATATGCGTGTGCAGCGAGAGATCAACGTTGCCCCACGTTTCGTAATTCACTCGCAAAGCACCTAGAACTTTTATCAACGCATCACCAACACAGGCGCAGTCGACGCCCCACTGGGCGCGTCGTTCGAGACTTAGACCGTGCAGTCCTTCGACGACGGGATCAGAAAACAGAACGCAGTATCCATGGATCGGCTGCGTCTCGGCCAGGCACACCCACCCAGAGGGCAAGCGCCGAATGACGTACGGATACTCATTTCGCGCCGCCAGAGCGACGCGGTCTTTAACTGTCATCAGTAAGTTGTTTCCAACGTGAAGTCGCCAGCGCCTGCAAGTGTAAATTTCTCGTGGGCGTCGCGAATACACTGAAGCAGATCATCGCGAAGCGCGTTGTCTTGCGAAATCGTTCGCGCGCCAGTGAAAATGCCACGCTTATAAGTCGCTTCCATTTTTAAAGTTCCCGCGCGAAGCGGATCCACTTTCATTCCTAAAGACGCGCAAGATTGAAAACGCGTCAGCAATGGCTGAAGAAGGTGATCAGAATTTTTCAAGCCCGTCGCTTTGACTCGTACGATTTCATCTCGCGGCTCAAGCTTTGAAGGGATCGGCTTTCCCGAGAATCCCGAAATCAAAGTCGAAGCACCTGACCAACCGCCGCGCAACTGCATGGCAAGATTTGTGTTCTCTTGACGACCGCCTTCACGAACCGTGACGAGCGTTCGATCGTCGAATTCAAAAACAAACCAACCGATGACCGAAATCGATTCATTCTTTACGACGAACCCATCGCGGAAAAGACCTTCAAGATCCCAGACGCGAGTCAGTCCACAGCCCAGACGTTTTGCATCCCAAGTGCCTGGCTTCAAACTTTGAATCGAGACAGGAGTTTTCGATTCGATCTTGAGCAAAACCGTGTCGCCCGACTCGCGATGACGCAAACGCAGTCGGCAACCAGAGTCGCTAACGAGTCGCGAGGAGCCCGCAATGGTCCAAGCGAAAACAACTCCGGTCTTTTGTGTCTCCATACCCGACCAGCGCGAAGGATCGACAGTTGCGAATTGTGGAACGAACTTCGATGGCTCGTTCGCCGCAACGACAGCTGGAGAATCTTCTGGTGCGGCAGATTCAAGCGACCCATCGGAACTGCGTCTAGCGCTAGCCCCTGCGCAACCAGCAAGGACCAACGCAGAAATCAGCATCGATGCCAGGAATGTGGAACTTGAGGTAACCGACGATGAAGGACGAGGCGATGTTTTAACCATGAGAAAATGGTACTAGAGTCGCGATTGACCAATCAATCTTCTCGTTCAACGATGGAGG
>JAYSYF010000380.1:0-8848 GCA_043716655.1 Bdellovibrionales bacterium
CTTTCCTCCACGCACCGCGTGGAGGAAAGTCGACGGGCACTTACCATTCTTCGTCTGCCGAGCCTAGAGATTGAGCGGTCCACTTAAATTCATCGGCCGGTATTTCTATTTGGCAGCTGAGGCGTTCATCTTGAGCGAAGCCTCGCTCTGTTGCCATTTCGATTTCCGTTTCGTTTCTTTCGGGGCACGGACCACTTTCAACCGTTAATTTTACGCGACACGTACCGCAGGTGCCCATCCCGCCGCAGGAATGAGGTAAATCCACCGAGTTATCCACAGCTATATCAAGAAGGGACTTACCTTTTTTAAGTTTTAGAATGTGCGCGTCGCCATTCGAATCAATGAGCTTCAATTCCTGCTTTGTTTTCGATAAGCCCATAAGATCATTCTACACGGGCTGCAGGGGGATACGTCATGCGTTTCATTGCTTTTGATCTCGAGACGACAGGCACTTTGGCTGGCGTTGACCAAATTGTCGAGATCGGCGCCGTTCTGTACGACGAAAAAGGTCAGCCCGAAACGATTTTCACGACGTTGATCCAACCCACAATTTCAATGCCGCCAGCCGCGTCGCGTGTGAATGGAATCACGGATGACATGTTGGTCGGCAAACCAAGAATCACAGATGTGCTCGGACCCTTCGCCGAATTTTGTGGCGACGAAATTCTCGTGGCACACAACGCTCCGTTCGATGCGCAGTTCATGACCGCCGACATTCGTAAATACGAATCTCTCGCGCCGACCGGAATCATTCTCGACACATGCAACATGGCCCGTAAAGTTTTACCGGGACTCGCAAACTACAAGCTCGGAACTCTCGTTCACCACCTCGGCATCACCGGCGCTGGCTTTCACCGCGCCGAAGAAGATGCGAGCTATTGCGGACAACTCTTTCAGAAAATGCTCGCGCGCCTTTCACAGCATGGAGAACCATCCATCGCCACTTTGATTTCGCTCACGGGAAAACCTGAATTGCGATTCCCGCAAGTCGAAAAGAAGCCAAAGCAGCACGGCCTTTTCGAGATGGCCACTTAGCCTTACAACAGACTGAGGTTTGCATGTCGGCTGGGATGATATTTCGCGATCGCCAATTTGCGCCGTTAATGTGGACGCAGTTCTTCGGAGCGCTCAACGACAACGTTCTGAAAAACGCACTTATCGTCTTGCTCGCGTTTCGAGGCATTGAACTTTGGGGACTTCGGTCTGAATCTCTAATTTCCCTTGCGACGCTCATTTTCATTTTGCCGTTCTTTCTTTTTTCGGCACTCGCAGGGCAAGTCTCGGACAAGTTTGAAAAGTCGCTTATCGTTCGCGCCGTGAAACTCGCCGAGATCATCATTATGGTCATTGCGGCTTTCGGTTTTTATTTCGCAGCTTACCCAGTGTTACTCGGCGTTTTGTTTTTGATGGGACTTCATTCCACCTTCTTCGGGCCGGTGAAATACAGCGCGCTTCCCGAACTCTTGCCGATCGAAAAGCTAACGTCCGGAAACGCCTATGTCGAAGTCGGAACATTCATTGCGATTCTCATAGGGACGATCGGTGGAGGGCATCTCGTTTCACTCGAGCACGGCGAGTACTACATCATTGGCTTTCTGATATTTAATAGCGTCGTCGGCTATGTGTTGAGCCGTGCTGTGCCCCAAATGAAAATCGCCGACCCGTCGGTTGTAGTTCAATTGAATCCGATTCCGCCGACGATCGAAACGCTGAAGGCTGCTGGAAAAAATAAGACAGTATTTAACTCGATCCTCGGAATCTCTTGGTTCTGGTTCCTAGGCGCTGTGATCCTCAGTCTACTTCCAACGATCACTCGACAGATCATCAACGGGAACGAACATGTCGTGACCGTGTTCCTTGCTACGTTCACTGTGGGTATCGCGATTGGTGCAATTCTCTGCGAGAAGCTTTCGTTCGAGCGAGTTGAAATTGGGCTTGTACCATTCGGCTCGTTTGGGATGACGATCTTTCTCATCGACATGGCGCTCGTGCTTTCGCAGTGGAGCTTGTCTCCGACGACGCTGACTGCTGCCGAGTTTTTGAAAGCACCGGGCGCGATTCGTCTACTGATCGATCTGCTCGGAATCGCAGTTGCGGGCGGAGTGTTCACGGTTCCGCTTTATACACTCGTGCAGCAGCGAAGTGAGCGTGCAAATAGATCGCGCATCATCGGTGCGAACAACATCATCAACGCACTCTTCATGGTGATTGGGTCCGCTCTTTTGATGGTTATGCTGCAGCAGAAAATGCCGCTTTCAACAATTATGCTTCTGTTCGCCGGTATGAACTTCGTTGTCGCAGTTTATATTTATTCACTCGTTCCCGAGTTTACGCTTCGGTTTGCTGCTTGGATTTTAGCGCGATGCCTCTACCGTATTCGCACGAAGGGACAAGAAAACATTCCCGCCGAAGGTGCCGCCATTCTGATTTGCAACCACGTGAGTTTTATCGACTGGCTGATAATTTCTGCAGCGGTGAAACGGCCCAGCCGATTCGTGATGTATTACAAGTTCGCCGAGATACCGCTACTTCGATATCTTATGTCGCAGGCCGGAGTTATTCCGATCGCCGGCAAAACCGAAAACCTCGAGATCTTTGAGAATGCATTTCGAGAAATTTCCAAAAGTCTTAAAGAAGGAAATCTAGTCTGCGTTTTTCCTGAAGGCAGAATCACGGACGACGGCAAGATTCATGAATTCAAAAGAGGCATCGAATTTATTTTAGAGAAAGATCCTGTGCCCGTCATACCCATGGCGCTTAATGGTCTCTGGGGCAGCATCTTCAGTCGCTACAAGACGGGCATTGTGTCTAAGATCCCGCGCCGAATTTGGTTTGCGGTCGATCTCATTATCTCTAAACCAGTACCCGCGACTCTCGCCAAAGCGGAGTATCTTGAAGAGAGAGTTCGCGCGCTCGCCATTTAGACGGTCCAGAACACAAAACACCCTGCTTGACGGCGACGTGTAAGTTAAGTGTAAATGAACCGGCGACCGCTAGGTAAATCAACAAAGGACACACGTGGACATTTTCAAGTTACTCCAAGAAGGCGATGCAACCGGACTCGAGATGCAGAAGGCGCTCGAAGCTTTGGACCTCGCGAAAAGCGCCGTCGATCAAGCGAAAGAGCGTTTCGAACTAACGAAGAATTACTTCGAGCAAGTGATCGCGCGCGCGGATGAGGCCGGTATTCCACGGGCAAAATTCAAGAAGTTGGTCGAAGAGCGAATCGCGGGACTTTGGAATTCCGGATTGATCGACCAGGGCGCCGAGAAGATCCCGAAGCAACCAAAGGCTCCCCGCCTGCCGAAAAAAACCACTGCCGATTCAAATCTGGGTGCTGATTCAATAGAAGTTCCGTTAGCGGAGACATTGGAACACGCAACAATGAATTAGGCTTCGCCGAGTTCTTGAAGGACGTCGCGGCCGAATCTTTCAATTTTGGCCGGACCGAACCCGTAAACAGCTTCGAGGTCCCCGAGCGATTTCGGATTTCTTGTGACTAAGTCGCGAAGAGATTTGTCGCTGAAAATGACAAACGCGGGTTGGTCGAGTTCTTTTGCGATTCGCAATCGCCATTCTTTGAGCCGTCCGAGCACCCGACTCTTTTCTGGACTGAACGCTTCTCCCGAAGCCGAAACATCGCGATTTCGTTTTCGAGTTTTAGTTTGAACTTTCAGCGCCGCAACTCCCGGGGGGACGCGGCGTGAAGAATCTGGATCACATCGGTCGCAATGTCCGCACGCAGTGATCCGTTGCTTATCTTTGTAGTAGGCCAAAATCTCGGAGTGCCGGCACTCGCCACCTTCGGCGTAGGCAACTAGTGCTTCGAGATTTTGCCAACGCAATCGAATCACCGGCTTTGGAGCATCGGCCTTCGTAATAAAATAACTCTGCAAACCTTTGTCGGCCTTTGAATAGAGCAAGAGGCAAGTCGACGAATGCCCGTCGCGCCCGGCGCGACCCATCTCTTGGTAAAGCGAATCGATATTCGCGGGTAATTGAAAGTGCAAGACCAGGCGGACATCCGGCTGGTCGATCCCCATTCCAAACGCGTTCGTTGCGACAAGGATTCGGTGACGACCTTCGATGTACGACTTTTGTGTTTCGGTGCGCTCTTCCGAGCTCAGACCTGCGTGGTAGTAGCAAACTCCTTCGAATTTCTTCGCGAGAGCGCCGGCGAGTGATTCGGTCTGTTTCCTTGTCCCACAGTAAACAAGCACGCGACCATCCGGAGTGCGCTTGATCGATTCGAGAACGAAACGAAGCTTCTCGGCTTCGTCGGAACACACTTCGACTTGGTAAAAAAGATTTGGGCGATAAAATCCGTGAACCTGTCGCTCGGGTTTTGCGAGCGTCAGACTGCGTTCAATATCGTCTAGCACGATGGGTGTCGCCGACGCGGTCAGCGCGAGTACCGGAACATCGGGTCGTAGCGTTTTTAGTTCGGCCAGCTGGCCATACTCATCACGAAAATCGTGACCCCATTGAGAAACGCAATGCGCTTCATCAATCGCGAAAAGTGCGACGTTCTGCTTTTTGATCCAAGTCTTGAATCCAGGTTTGTGCGCGCGTTCAGGTGAAAGATAAAGGACATACGGTCCGCCGCGAGCGATGTCCTGAAAGACTTTTCGTTTCTCGTCGTCGGATTGCCCCGAGTGAAGCGATCCAGCAGCTAATCCTAAACGATCCAGCGAATGAACTTGGTCTCTCATCAAAGCAATCAGCGGCGAAATGACGACAACCAGTTTCTGCTGATGAATCGCGATGAACTGATAACAAAGCGACTTCCCGCCGCCCGTCGGCAGAACGGCCATGACATCACGGCCAGCCAAGACGGCGTCGATAATCTCGCGCTGACCTTTTCGAAAATCAGTGAGCCGAAATTTCGAATGTAAGATTTCAAGATGATCATTCATCGAATAAACAAGATGACACGTTTGAGAGTCTTTGGACAGCGCGAGGAATCGACGAAAAAGAATCGTCCGGCGACCGGTCGACGCACTAAACTTGCGGACGATGATATTGCTGATCACTTTTCGTTACTGATTACACGTCGCCGATGACGCGTATCGCTTCCGCAGCGGTTTCGCATAGCGCCACCGACGCCGGTGGCGCATCGCCACATTGAAGAACACGACGTTTCTTCACTGCGCGCGTTTGAATGAGATGTGACCTCAACTAATTTTACTTGCGGGCTTTGTGTGCGATTGGAAATCTTCGGCCGCGACCGAAGGCGTGATCGCTGATTTTTAAAACTGGTGGAGCTTGCCAGCGTTTGAATTCGCTTTTCATGCTTGCCTGCAAAACAAATTCCTCTGTCTTCGTTCGAGCCGGTAGACGCTGTTCAATAATCCGCTCAACTGCAGCGTCGAGTTCGTCGTAGGGCGGAAGTGTATCTTGGTCAGTTTGATTCGGACGAAGTTCAGCTGACGGCGCTCGCTCGATGATTTCTCGCGGGATCACTTCGGATGACAAATTGTAAAGCCTCGCGAGCGCGTACACATCGCGTTTTAATAAATCTCCAAGCGGAGCAAGTCCCCCACACTGGTCACCGTACAAAGTAGTGTATCCGCAAGCGTACTCGGATTTATTACCAGTAGAAATGAGCAGGCTCGACTCTTTGTTCGCCAGCGCCATCAACAGTACGCCGCGAACTCGGGCCTGAAGATTTTCATTCACGAGACTAAAATCTTTTTTCTCAGTCGATGTTTCGAACGTTTTCAACAGGGCTTTGTAGGAATCGTCGATCGGCATGTTCAAAGTTCGAATCGAAAGATTCTTCGCCAATTTTTCTGCCCACTCGCGACTTTTCGGATCGTTGTAAGGACCGGGCATCGTGACTGCAGTTACATTTCCCGCACCCAACGCTTCGACTGCGAGACAAGCGACGACAGCGCTGTCGATTCCACCGCTTAAACCAAAGTGACAGCGCTCAAGACCCGTTTTCCTAGCGTAGTCGCGGAATCCAAGGACAAGCGCTTGGCGCACGAGATCTGTTTCTTTGTCCGCAGACGTAGTCTTTGTAAGTTCGCGAGATTTGATCGCGCGGATTTTCATATCGGCGCGCGCGACACCTGCCGCTTCGGAGCGAGGCGTCTTCACCATTTTCATTTCATCGAGATCGAGGATTTGAAGGTCTTCGCTGAACGCAGCGAGTTCGGCAACTGTACGACCTTTTTTATCCACGACGACAGATCGTCCATCGAAAATAATTTCGTCCTGCCCGCCCACCATGTTCACGTAAACGACTGGCGCGCGAAAATGCTCTGCGGTTTTCTTAATGACCGCGAGTCGTCGCTTACTTTTTGTTTTCGTAAACGGCGAAGCGCTCATGTTGATCACAAGGTCGTTCCCGGTGCGCGAAAGCTTCTTCATTGGATTCGCCGGATCACCCCATCCCCAAATATCTTCACAGATAGAAATTTGAACGGAATAACTTCCCGACTTCGCACGAAACTTCACTCGGCCTTTTGCCAGAGAACCCGCCGTCAAATGTCGGGCCTCATCAAACACGTCGTATGTCGGCAGTCGCTCTTTGTGAAAGAACCGCGACTTCGAACCTTTTTCGATCAGGGCCGCCGAGTTGAACAAAATCTTTTTCGATAAAGCATCTTGCGGACGATTCTTCGATCGCTCTGCTTTGGGAAGTGCGTAGGTCACGCACCCCACGAGGGCCGCGATGCCTTTCGGCATTTCTTTTTCGAGACGAGCGAGTTCGCTTAACTGCTCGTCAACAATAGAATGTCGTTCGAGTAAATCGTTTGGAAGGTAACCGAAGAGTGCGTGTTCAGGAAAAACGACAAGGTCGCAGCCTCGTAAAAGAGCTTCCTGCGCAAAAGATAGAATCTTGATGCGATTGGCGGAGAAATCTCCGAGGACCGAGTTGATTTGAGCTAGCGCGATTCTCATCACGCTCAATCTAACTTATTTCAGACAACGTTCAACTGCGCTCGTTCGCCTTCCGCTCGACCCTATTAAAGGTCGATGACGTTTTCTACTTGCGCGAGACGAGAGGCAGGTTGCTGCGACGAAAGCGCGCTGATCTTGATGCGCTTGCTGAATCCGTCGCGATAGTGATGCCAAAACTCGATCGAACGCTCTGGAAACTTCCAGCAGTAGTACCCGTCGCCCGAATCGAAATCGACGACCCACTGACCGTTTGGAAGACCGCCAAGTTTTTGAACCTTGGTTTGCCACTCCTGAATTATCTTGCCGACTTCGGCTTCGATAACTTCAGTCTCTTCAGTATTAGCGGCGATTTTATTTTTAGTTTTATGGTGATCAAGCTTCTGGATCAGAACGTTTACTCGCTCGGAGTAACTTTTCGTCAACCGGTAGACGATCGGAAAGAGTCGTCGCGCTTCTTCAATAGTGAAGACGCTTTTACGATTGATCCCGATGACTTCAAAATCACCATTTAGACGTGCGAACTCTTCTGGCTCTAGCGTGCCCATCTCTTCATTCCCCCCAAAGAAACGGCTATCCCCATTCACTGAATGACAGGTCTGGTTCCGCATTGGAACCAAAAACTGCTTGTGTCACTCAGCAGTGAAAAATAGATGCTTGATGCCCGTGGTCACTTCTCTCCACCTTTGGAAATCTGAAGTACCTGGCCACCGAGGAAAATGACGATTGCGATGACGATGCCGATGATAAGAAAGAGTCGGAAAAGTTTGCCAAACTCGAGGCCGCCGCCTTTGTCGTTATCGAGCTTGCGGGTGACAGTACTTTCACCCTTTTCTACAGCCTTGCGTGGACGCAACGAGTCACCGCTCTCACCTTTTTTACCGGGAGCTTTTGCAGTGGCAGTTGTTGCAGTTACACCCGCGGTCTCGCGGCGCGCGTAACCTTCGCCTTCCATTTCGAAATTCATTTTGGTGCGGACTCCGCGCAAGTCATCGCTTCCGCCTCGCGTACGACCGACTGCCAACGGCGGCGGTAATCCACCATCGCCCGCTTCTTTGTCGCCACCACCCGTCGTGCCGACTGCGGTCGAAACTTTTTTGTTTTGTAAGCCACGAAGACGCCCGATGACTGATGCTCCTCGGCCGCCCGACTTACTCGAACTTCCGTTACCAACAGCTTCCGAACCAGAATCAGCACTGCTGCCTCCGCCGCTGCTGTCGCCGCTTCCGCCGCCTGAAGATTTTCCGGAGGAACCGCCGCCCTTGCCGCCGCTACCCGAACCCGAGCCACCGCCGCTGCCTCCGGAATTCGTGTTCGGTGAGCTACTGCCGCTGCTTCCACCACTCGGCCCGCTTTGATTATTTACAAGCGTGCTACCACTCGCGATTGCGTAGGCCGCTTTTTTGTCTTTGCAGATGGTGCCGATGCCTGGAAGTTCGCCCGTCTCGAGAAGACAACGATAGTAAGTTCCGTACATGTCGATCGTGTACTTTTTGAAAGCCGTGTTGAATCGGTAAACGAGTCCAAGCGCGATCATCATTCCGATCACGAGCACCAGGACCATCTCAAGCGATGCCTGACCAGACTGTTTGTGACGATTCCGAAATAGGGTTTTCACTTGCTCCATTTCACGGCAGACTTATCTCTATGAGGCATTTCGGCACCTACACTTCTAGGATGAAGCATTTGTCGTATATACGAACCATATTGCTTGCGACGTGGCTCCTCACTGGAATCACCGCGTGGTCAGAGTCTGGGTTGTCTCAAATCGAGACGAATAACTCGCTAAATGCTGACGTTGCCTTCAGAACACGTGAACTCGAATCAGATCCGAAGAACACAGAAGCACGAGTCGAACTTGCGATCGCTCTAGAAAGAAAAAAAGATTACCAAGGAGTCATCACCACTTTGGCTGCGAACAAAGACAAAGTGGGAAGAGCCG
>JAYSYF010000039.1:0-7205 GCA_043716655.1 Bdellovibrionales bacterium
GGAGAAAAGTCGACGGGCACTAACGAGTGGGCCGATAGACGGTGACCGTCGACTTCGGCCACTCTCGACTCGCATTCGCGAATTTCGCGATCCGATAAGGTTCATAAAAATCCTGACCAGGTTTTTCGAAATACAAGTCCGGCGTTAAAACGTACGCGGCGTGAGTCGCTTTGCCTTTCTGAGAAAAAACAAGCACGTCGCGTGCAACCGGCATTCGCGCTTTCACAGCGCCGTATCCTGCGCTGGCAAGGTGTCGCTCAAGCGCCGAGAAGTGCAACCATTCGTCAGCGACCGGTGCCACCTGCGCGGCTCCGGTTCGTTTGCTGATGCAAGCTGCGGCCGTCGCGAAACAGTTTGCACCCGATGTAGAAGCAAATCGATTCAAGCGACCTACGAAACCAGTTCGTTTCAGTTCATTCTGTGCCGGGGATGCTAGATCGTCGAATTCAACGGTTTCGTAGTACCGAATATCGCTGTGGCTATACCAAACACCGAAACACTCGAGCCGTTCGCTTTCGCTCATCAAGCTCCACGCGTGCGAAGTGACCCAGCCGTGACTCGAAAAACTTGGAACCTTCGATCGAACAGATTTCGAAAGCTTCGCGGTAGGAAGCACAGTTCGAACGTCCATCTGAATTTGCATGGTCGCTAGGTGTTTTAGTGTTTTTTCGTCGAGAGCTTCGATGGCACCTTTAGGCATTGAGGCGCAGTAAGCGGCGCGGTTCAGCGCATACCCGTACCAGCTGCGATTGTTCAATGACCAAAGTTCAAAGTTCCGGCCTTTAACTTCGTCGACTGTGAGGAGCGGGACCGGAAGCGAAATTTCTTTCGCTCGGCCGTTCAGAAAAACGAGGTCGCTATCGCGCGGTACGCATGCGAGCCATCGTCGATAATCTTTTTCGTCCGCACGTATTTTCATAGCGCGTTGAATATACCCACGTGATGGTCAAGAAGACCAGTACACGTCGAAATTTAGCGCGCTGTCGGTTTCGTCAGGATTGGAGCGCCGCTCTGACCCTGCGATGCGGGTGCGCCAGTGCCTCCGATGCCCCCACCCATGCCGCTGCCCGAGACTACGGCGCCATAGCCATAAGCGCCCATGCCCATACCATGTCCCATGCCCACACCGAATGACATGCCCATGCTAAAACACACACCGCTCGCCGCTCGAGTCTTTGCGTCTCCGAAGCTGGTGCATGACGAAGCTAAAGTTCCCTTGTTGAAAGTCTTAGTCGTCTCTTCTTTTGCGCCGACGGTCTTTTCCGAAACAATCTGCCCTTCGGCATCGGTCACTATGACTTGTTGCAGGGAATCGCCATCGCGCACAAATTTCGTGTCGCGATAATATTCTGGCATGCCGATAACCCGCTGGCCTCGCTTCGTCATGTATCCCTTCGAATTGAGGCAACCCCACGTGTACATTCCGATTCCTAATTGCGCGACTTGCCGTTCGCCTTCGCCACAAGTGAAACCGCTTTCCGCCGAGAGCTTCTTTTCTTCGGGCGACTCCGAAACATACCAACCAAGACTCTTGCCCCATTCGCGGTAAAGTTCGCTGGTCAGCGTTTCCAATTTCTTTTCAGTCGCATCAAGAATGTTTCGCGCTTCGCTCGTCGCTTTATCGAAGTCCTTGACGTTGCTTCTGGCGGAATCGCGCGCAACAAAAAGTTTTGCGGGAACGTCGTCTGTGCCGGCCCCTCCCTTCGCGATTTTCTTTTCGACATCAGCAAGGTCGTTTCTGTGTTCACTTAAAAGACTAGAGTGCATTCGAAGGTTGGCCGTTTGCGCAGCATGATCACGCGACATCGCATTCAGCTGATCTAACAGCTGATCCGCCTTGCCTTCTTTCCCTATTGTAATGGGCGTGACCGGACGGGTTTCTTCGTTTTCGTGAGCGCCCATCATCTTCGATGCTTGCGCGGTAGTGGTGAGCATTACGAGAGCGAGAACTGTAGATGCTAGAGACTTCATGGGACTCCTCGGTCGAACTTTTCGGATTATTTATTTGTACGAGCGCTGCGTATTGTTTCAGAAGGAACTAAGTTTATTTTATTCAATGCCACGGCTTGGCTGCAGGCCGTTTCTTGGCAGCAAGCCGCGAGTGGTTCAAGTGACCGAATGATCTGCCCCGTGTCGGCCTTCGCTTTTACTAGAGAAGCGTTTGCACGATCGCGATATTTGATCGCCCATTCTTTATCCCGTGCGCTCATCTTTTCGAGGCCGGAAATTTCCATATAGTCACAATCGGATTCATCCTCGCAAGCGAACTCGATGGGATACTTTCCGTCGTGAGAGTCGCGAGGTCGGAACGTATCGGCAATATCCACATCTTCAGGTCTCGGAATTTTCAGAAATGACTTAATTGAATTTTTCGTCGGACCGGAAGTCTCATCGCAATTTGCGTCGAGGCAGGCCGCGTAACCGAGCGCGCCGTTTTCATTCTTCACGCGAAACGGAGTTCCTGGGTCCGGCGAAAATGCAGCAAGGATAACCGAACCGTCTTTGGCGGCAGTGAATTTCAAAACATGTTTCCCAAGCTTCACGCGACCCGACGCCCGATCGAGCGAGCATTGTACTTCGACCGGCTGGCGCGTCAGCGACGCCCACAGATTTTTACCCGCGCTGCTTTTTGAATGAAGAAGTGATGAATAGAGATAAGCCGCATCTACCACATGAGTTCTCTCAGCCGCGTGAACGAATTCTCCAAAAGAGATAAGTGAAAAAAGCAACGATTCGGAGTTTCGAGCGGCCGACTTCTTCGCAAGCGCGGACTTCAACGATTGTGAGATCGAACCGTTATGCGGAAGTGTCCAAGTGATCCCGTTGATGAGAAATTTCCCGGGTTCGTTTTGTACCGGGGACATGCGCAACGCCTCAAGGCCGCTCGCATCGCGAAGTATGAGAATGTTGAATTCGGTGCGAACTTCCGCGGCCTTGTTTTTTTTCCATCCGATGATCATTCCTTTTACATATTCGCGGTCTTCTCCGCGCGCGCGATCGAGAAGCGCAGTTTTGAATCCCTGCGACGGAGCTACGGCACCCATTTCTTGTGCCAATTCTTTCGCTTCGACAGCCTGCCATAAAGCGTTTGCGTCCGAGGCCGCGTCGGCTTTTTGAGTGAGTGTTAACGACGTGAAACACAGTGCGATCAGAACTAAGTGTGCTCGAATCATAAGTTATATCAGTTTAGCGATGAACGGGATCGCGCGCGAGGCCAGGGGACGCGGGTGTCGAAGGTCTCGACCAAGGAAGGTGCTTCGTTCAATGTCCCGATGAATACTTTTCCCGCCAAACCTATCCGATGGTTTGGTGCGTCAATTCGGTGTAAGCCATCTCTGAAGCCCACTTCCCTCAATAATTTTTAGGAGTTCTCCCTATGAAAGCACTCGTGACTGCGCTCGTCGCTCTTCTCGCGTTTTCGTCGTTCTCTTCGATGGCTGAAGCTCAGGGACGTCCGTTCCCAGGTGCGATTCCGCACGACGGGGGTCCAATGATTCACCCGATTCGTCCAGACCGGCCCGACCTCTTCTCACAAGATAACGAGCGAATCTACAACGCGCTCAACGTCGTTCAAGAGCGTATCCGCACACGCGATGGTTACGAGACAATGGTGAAATCAGTCGGCGGACTTGAATGCACCGAGCGACGGGTTTCAGGTCCACGACATCTTGACGCTAGATACTCGTGCGAACTTACCAGCCGTCCACGTCTCCGCAACGACGCACGAATCTATTCTGCTTTGAATGTTGCTGCACAACGTTTTCAGCAACAGATGTACGATCGTTTTGGTCGTCCTGTGACTGATCGTTGGGGTCGCCCGGTCTATGACCGCGATAATGTTAATGATGTAAAACAGGTGGGAGGCTTACAGTGCACAGAAACACGACCCACTCGTGGCTACGCACAAACGAGCTGCACACTTCGTTAGTCTCTAGTTGAATTGAATCAAGCTTTTTGCGGTCTGCGAATTCCAATTAAATTTATTGAGGAATCGCAGATCCATGAGCACGGCAAAATCGACGACCGTATAGCCGGCCAATGTTAAAACATCGGCCGCTGCCTTTAAAGTTCCGCCCGTTGCGAGAACATCATCAATCACGATGACCTTTCCGCGACCAGGCTTCACTTCAACAGTGTCTTCTCCGTATTCGAGTTTGTACGACTGCGCGACGACCGGCGGCGGCAATTTTCCTTTTTTGCGAACCGGTACGAAGCCGACGTTGGTTTCGTGCGCGATCGCAGCACCGAGGATAAACCCGCGCGATTCGATTCCGGCGATCGCATCGCACTCCGTATCCCGTATGAGATCAGCCAATTCCTGGATCAGTTCCGGGAAGAGAGTCGATCCCAACAGCGGTGAAATATCTTTGAACGTTACACCCGGCTTGGGAAAGTTGGGAACGTCGTGAATTAACGCGAGAAACTTTGGGTCAAGATTTGTCATCATGCTTAGCCTATGAGTACTCTCATCCGCATGTCGAGCTTAAGCGAACGTGCCGCCAGAGAAACTATAGTTGAAATCGGTCGCCGTCTTCACGCCCGAGGCTGGCTTGCCGCAGCCGACGGCAACATAAGTTTAAGACTTTCTTCGGATAACATTTTAATTACTCCAAGCGGAGTGCACAAAGGCTTTTTAACTGCCGATGAAATCTGCCGCATCACAATCGACAATCGCGTGATGGAGGGCAAGCCCAGTGGCGAACGGCTGATGCATCTTGCCGTGTACAAAAATGCACCCAAAGCCGTCGCTGTCGTACATGCGCATCCGCCAGTGGCAACGGCATGGACAATTGCAAAGCCGAACATGACCGAACTGCCTGCTGAATGCCTTTCTGAAGTCATTCTCGCAGCCGGACGAATTCCGTTTGTTCCCTACGCGCAACCCGGAACCCAGCAAATGGGAGATCACTTGATCCCATTCTTGCCCGAATGCCGACTCATGATCCTCGCTCGCCACGGCGCACTCGCTTGGGGTGAATCTTTGGTCGAAGCCTATAACGGAATCGAACGTCTTGAACACGCCAGCCTCACACTTGCACATGCGCAAAGCATTGGCGGGCTGACGCGCCTTCCAGATGACGAGGTGGAACGACTCCGGGAAATGCGTGCGAAGATGGATGGGCGAACTTTATGAGCATTCGACCAATTAAGCTGGACTCACTAGGGTTGCGATTCAAAACACGAGTCGACACCGTCATTCTTGAAATTCTGGATCAGCGACTTTTGCCTGACCAAGAAAAATGGGTCCATGTCGAGTCAGCTGCGACAATGTGTGAACTTATAAAAACGCTCGCAGTGCGAGGGGCTCCGCTGATCGGAGTCGCCGCCGCACTTGCGCTTGTGGTGGAAGAACACGTTCTGGGAAAAAACAAAGATACAGTCGATATAGAGAGAATCTCGAAATGGAGAAACGCTGCGGCGATGTTGCGCGAGGCGCGACCGACGGCAGTGAATCTGATGTGGGCAATGGACCGCATGTTGCTCGCACAGAAAAACGGGAAGAGTGTTCTCTCTGAAGCGATTTTTATTTTCAATGAAGATGTCGCAATGTGCGATTCGATGGGAAACAACGGCGCGGGTTTGATCAAAGACGGCGACGGAGTTCTCACGATTTGCAACACCGGCGGTTTGGCGACTGTCGGCTCGGGAACTGCGTTCGCCGTTCTTCGCCGTGCACACGAGCGTGGAGTTAAATTTCAAGTCTACGCCTGCGAGACTCGTCCGCTTCTTCAGGGCGCGCGTCTGACAACTTGGGAATTGGCGAAGTGTGGAATTCCGCACACGCTGATCACAGATAGCATGGCGGCAGGGTTGATGCGGCAGGGACGTATTCAAAGCGTGTTTACGGGCGCCGACCGCGTTTCGGCTAGTGGAGATTACGCGAACAAAATTGGAACTTACTCACTTGCAGTTTTAGCACGACACCACCGGATTCCGTTCTATCCCGTAGCGCCGTTCTCTACGGTCGATGTGAAATGCATCGACGGCAGCGCCATCGAGATCGAACAACGTGACCCTGAAGAAGTTCGAGGTTTCGTAAGTCCAGTGACTCACGTGCGCTGGGCTCCGCGCGGTGTGGATGTTTATAATCCTTCATTCGACGTAACACCGGCAGAACTTGTAACGAAGTTCATTCTGGATCGCGGAGTCTACACTCCGGACCAGTATCGGGAAGCTGTGCAGAGAGGTTTGTGATGTGGGCGATTATTGGCGGTTCGGGTTTCGAAAGTTTTGAAGGCGTAAAAGAGATTCGTGATCTCGATCGCTCAACTCCATTCGGAGAAGCGTCGAGTGGTTTGCGACTGATCGAATTCAATGGACAAGAACTGATTTTCCTTTCGCGTCATGGTCGTCATCATGAACTGACTCCCAGCGAAGTAAACTATCGCGCGAACATCTATGCTCTAAAAAAACTTGGCGTCACCCGAGTTATTTCTGTATCGGCCGTTGGCAGTCTCAAGCAAGAACTTGCTCCGGGCGATCTTGTTGTGGCTTCTCAGTACATCGATCGAACGAAAGGCGTGCGGGAGCACACGTTTCTGGGGCGGGGACTGGTTGGTCACGTTTCTCTAGCTAAACCGACATGGGTCGGTGCCGCGAGTGTAGTTCGAAAACTTGCAGTGGATAAAAGCGCAGGTCTCGATTTCAAAATTCATTTCGACAAAACTTATATTTGCATCGAGGGTCCGTATTTTTCGACACAGGCCGAGTCGAATACGTATCGTCAGATGGGCGCAGATATTATCGGCATGACGAACTTTCCAGAATTCGCGCTCGCACGTGAAGCCGGCATTTCTTATCTCCCGTGCTGTTTCGTCACTGACTACGACTGTTGGGATGACGCCATCGAGCACGTGACGCTCCAAGTGGTTTTGGAAACTATGAAGCAGAACAATAAAAAAGCCGTGAAGCTCATCGCGGCGCTTTTGAAGGCCGCACCGAATGGCGACAACGCGTCTCGTGATGGTGGGCTCAAGACGAGCATGATGACGCCGCTTTCGGCGCTCACAGATGCGCAGCGCGAGTGGATCAACGTGCTGTTCGCTTAGTTCGCTCACGCTGCTACGAAATTGCTGGAGTACCAGAAAAACTTTTTACGGAGCTATTCGTTCCGTCTTCTTAGATTCTGGTTTTAGGTAGCTCGGTGGCAGACCGGCTTGAATGGCTGTCGCAATCGCGTCGAGTGTCGCTTTACGTTTGTAAAC